>JBDUCK010000265.1:0-4900 GCA_040003485.1 Ferruginibacter sp.
ACCAACACAATCACCACAGAAATTACAATGGCTGTTACCGGTTTTTTTATAAAAGTATCTGCTATCATTTTTTATTTCTTTAAAAAACACTCTGGATAAATATCAAAGTATCTCCCTGTTATTTATGCCCGGTGGTATCAGGTACTTTTTTTACCACCACGCCTTCTTTCAGATTCTGCAGTCCCTGCACTACGATGCTATCGCCTTCCTTTAATCCCGATTTTACAATAATATTCAGCCCTATCTGTTTGCCCAGTACTACTTTTCTTTGAGATACTTTGCTGCTGTCTCCCGGCACATACACAAAAAATTCTCCCAGTTGTTCTACCACTGCTTTAAAGGGAATTACTACAGATTGAGCCGTGGTATTGCTTTTCACCCTTAGTGTTGCATTCATACCGGGCTTTAATAAATTTTCTTTATTGGGAAAAACGATTCGCACTTTTATAGTTCCTGTTTGTGGATTGACAGCCCGGTCTATTAAAGAAATTTTTCCGGGATAGGCGTATACCTCTTCGCCAACAGCCAGGGTAAATGTAGAATCAGCATTGCTGTTCTTTTCATTCATCAGGTTTCCAAAACGGAGAATATCCTTTTGATCTACATTAAAATCTACTGCCAATTGATTATCTGTAGAAACACTGTTTAATAAGGTTTGCCCTGCAGTAACTGCTGCGCCAGTTTTTACCAACGATATGCCGATCACCCCATCAAAGGGTGCATATACTTTTGTATAACGTACATTGGTTTGCACCGCCTGGATATTTGCTCTTGCAGCATCAGCCTGTTTTTTAGTTACCTCTAAGGCTGCATCTGCATTGTCTACTAATTGCTTTGCTACTGCATCATATTTATCTAATTCATGATAGCGGTTGGCATCTTTTTGGGCCTTGTTTAAATTAGCCTGTTGCACATTTAAGTTAGCAACCGCCTGCTGGTAGTTGGCTGCATATAATTGCTGATCTATTGAGTAAAGAAGTTGCCCTTTTTTTACCCTTGCGCCATCTGTAAAATATACACCGGTAATAAAGCCACTAACCTGTGGTTTTAGATCTACCTGGTTAAGGGGGGCAATCGTTGCCGGGTATTCATCAAAATAAACTGCATCTGTTAGAGTTGCAGCCTGTACCGTAACCTGGGGTGGAGGTGGTGGTGGCGGGGCACTTTTATTATTGTTGCATGCAGTGATAAATACGCTTGAAAAGATGGCTGTGTATTTTATTAATTTAACTGAAAACATGAGATCCATTTTTAAAAATTTTATAACTTAAAAACTTAGCGAAATGTATAGTGCTGTTGTTTTAATAATTTATTTGCCCCATGGCTTTTTGTACATCTATTTTACTCGCCAGTACCTGGTACAAAGCATTGTAAAAATTTATTTGTGAGGTGCGTAAATCCGTTTCTGAGGTTATTACTTCCAGGTAAGTTTTTATGCCAGAGCGGTACTGCAACTGCACTACATCATACACTTCCTGTGCAAGGCTTACATTATCTTTCAATGCCAGGTAATTTGCCAGGCTCCCTTTATAAGCAGCCATCGCCTGGGCATACTCAGCATTTACCAGGTTCTTAAGATTGCTGATATCGAGGTCATTCTGTGTCAATTCTAATTCTGCTGCCTGCAGGTTTGCTTTTCTTTTTCCTCCCTGGAAAATTGGCAATGCAAGCGTAAGGGCAGCATAAGAATTAGGATATGAAGTGCCGTAAAGCTTTCCGAAATTATTGTTCTGAAAATTTAAATTGTATGCACCATTGGCAGATACAGCCGGCAGGTAACTCCAGCGGTTGTACAACACGTTTGCTTTTAATAAATTTCTTTGCGTTTCCAGTAATTTATATTCTATCCTGGAGTTGTAACCCGGCGTGAGTAAAGTATCTAATACAATTTCATTAACCATCTGCAAACTGTCGTACACAATATTTAAATAACCCGATTCGGGATAGCCCATCAATGATTTGAGGTATGCCGTTTTTGCCGATACCAATTCTTCATTTGCTCTTTTAGATGCTTTGATATTATTCAGAGTAATGGTTGCTCTTTTGTAATCTATCTTATCTGCCAGGCCCACTTTATATTGGTTGTACGCATCCTGCAGGCTTCTTTCTAAACGAACAATATTTTCGGAGGCTACTCTTACCTGTTGCGCTGTTGCCAGTACATCGTAAAAGGCTTTGGATACCGCGGCAGCCAGGTCAATCTTACTGCTGGCAGTTGCCTGCCGGCTTTGCAGTTGCACATTAGCTTTGGTTCGGCTTGCCAATAAAACATCCCTATTAAAAATAAGTTGAGATGCACTGAATTGCCCGGCAGAAGTATTATTCAGCCCTGCTCTTATGGGGTTACCTGAAAAGATATTTGTGGGTAAAATAAAATTATGCTGCAGGTTATAATTGAAATTAACCTGCGGGTACCAATCTGCCAACCTGCTTTTTATGTTTGCATTGGTTATTTCTTCATCAATTGCAGAACGCTGTATCAGGGGGTTGTGTGCTATTGCATAGTCTACCGCAGCCTTCAAAGTTACCTGTTGTAAAAGGCTGTCTTGCCTGCTTACCTGCGCCTTTATAGAAAGAGAGATGAAGAAGTTTAAAAATATTATTGATATTTTTATTGAATGTAATTTTTTAGAAAAAAATGAAATAGCCTTTTTCTTTTTGATAAATAAATGATTCATATTTTTTATTCCTGATTGCATTAAAAATTTTGAAAAGCGGGAAGTATCAGACTTGCCAAATACTTGTCAGTTTTTCCAGGTAAGCTTTAAATAATACTTTATTTAATTGATAAGAGTAGTGCCGGCCATCTTTTTCTGCCTTTATTAAACCTGCCTCCAGTAAAGTTTTTATATGATGGCTCACCGATGGCTGGGCCAGGTTTAGCACATTCATTATTTCTGAACATTGTATGCAACCTTTTTGTTTGGACATATCAAATAATATCTTCAGGCGGTTTGTATCGCCGAGGGCTTTTGATATTTTTTCTACCTGTTTAGCATCCATAAAATATACATTGATAAATGCAAATGTATCTATTCTTATTTTCTTTTAATTTTTTTATTGGATAAAAGTTTGAAATTTGATGTTGACCGGTGATGCTGCATAAAATGGTACAGTTATTTTCTTCTGTCTGTGGCGGGTTTATAAACAGGCGGATTGTAAAAAAGGGAAGCCAAATAATTACACTCCTGATAAATTATCTATCTTACTGCACCTGATTATTTTTAACCATAAAAATTAAAACTAACAACATTATGAGAAAACATTTTTTAGGTTTAAGGATAGCCCTGGTTTTTTGTGCTTTTATTATTTCATGCAAAAGTAATACCGGCACCGTTACAGCAACTATAGATGCAGCACCAGCAAGGGGCCTGTCGGTGCAAAACATCGATTCTTCTGTAAAACCCGGTGACGATTTCTTTATGTATGCTAATGGAAAATGGTACGATACCGCCAGTATTTTACCAACAGAATCCCGGGCCGGCGCCAGGCTGGAAATGGACTATGTTGCAAAAGCACATATCAAAAGTATTTTGGAAGAGATAGCCACTGCTAAAAATAACCCTGCAAGTATTGAGCAGAAAGTAGGCGATCTATTTGCTTCGGGTATGGATACAGCCGCCATAGAAAAACTGGGTTATAGCCCTGTGAAACCGCTACTGCAACAGATAGATGCAATTAAGGATACCAAAGGTTTGCTACACTTTGTAGCGCAGGAAACAACGGCCGGTGATGGCTCACTAATTGGCATATACGTTGCCGCCGATGATAAAAACAGTACTAAGAATTTATTGGCTTTGTACCAGGCAGGAATCGGTTTACCAGATAGGGACTATTATTTCAAAACAGACCCGGCTACACAAACTGTAGTGAGTTCTTATAAAAATTACATTCTCACTTTATTTAAACTTACAGGCGATGATACAGCAACTGCAGCCAAAAAAGTAACACTCGTTTACGATTTAGAAAAGCAACTTGCCACCAGCCATCGCACCAATGTAGAGCTAAGAGATGTACAGGCAAATTATAACAAAATGGCCGTGGCAGATCTAAACAAACAGATGCCAATGTTGGCTTGGAACGAATTATTAACCAACCTCCATGCAACAACAGATTCTATAAATGTTGGGCAGCCTGGTTATTACAGCAGGCTGAACGAATTATTAAAAACGGTGCCGCTGGATACCTGGAAAACGTACCTGCGTTTTCATTTATTAAATAATGCCGCAGATGTATTGAGCAGCGATTTTGTAAATGCTTCTTTTGAATACAATCAAAAAACATTAAGCGGACAGAAATTATTAAAGGACAGGTGGGAAAGGATGTATCATGTTGTAGATGGCAGCCTTGGCGAAGCTTTGGGCCAGGTATATGTAAAAAAATATTTTACACCTGAGGCTAAACAGCGCATGGTGGAGCTGGTAAACAACCTCCAAAAATCATTTGAAATCCGACTTAATAAATTGGACTGGATGAGCGATAGTACCAAGCAAAAAGCTATCGCAAAGCTGCACACATTTATAAAAAAAGTTGCCTTCCCGGATAAATGGCGGGATTACAGCAATGTAACTATTGAGCGCAATAATTTTTACAGCAACCTTGTTTCGGCCGGCAAAAATGAATATGATCATAACATCAGTAAAATAGGTAAACCCGTTGATCGTTCGGAATGGGGCATGACGCCACCAACAAACAATGCCTATTACAATCCTACCTTCAATGAAATTGTTTTTCCTGCCGGCATATTGCAGTTTCCGATGTTTGATGTCGGCTCAGATGATGCCATGAACTACGGTGCTATAGGCATGGTGATAGGCCATGAAATGACACATGGTTTTGATGACCAGGGTGCACAATATGATAAAGATGGTAATTTAAAAAACTGGTGGAGCAAAGAAGA
>JBDUCK010000266.1:0-4900 GCA_040003485.1 Ferruginibacter sp.
TAGGGTAGATGGCTTTAAAAAAGCGATTACAGTTATTGATGAAGCTGTGGCTGCAATTGGCGCAAATGCAATAAGCAGTTTTTTTATTGCAAGCATACCTGCAGGCATTGATATAAGCAATACCTTGAATGCTTTAAAAGCAAGATATTCTTTGTATGCAGGATTATACCCACAGGCTTTAGCAACAGCTAACCTGGTGGACATAACAAAAAAATCAACCTTTAATTTTGATGCACTTTCACCAAACCCCATTTTTGATGTAGCCACCTCTACCAATAATGTAGTGCAGCCAAAAGATTCTACTTTAGGTTTGGTGCCGGCATTGGCACCCTCATTAGCAGACGGAAGAATATTGTTTTATACAGCAATCAATACGCTGGCACTTCCACGTTATCGTATTAATAATTTCGGGAATGCTGTAACTGCCGCTATCCCTGTGTATTTACCTGGCGAAATAACATTAATTAAAGCAGAATGTTATGCCCGTGCTGACGACAGCACAACCAGCAAAACTTTTTTAAATGCAGTAATAACCAAAACAGCTGCGGCAGATCCATTTGGTGTAGGTGCAAATCTACCTGCAATTGATTCATTCGGTTCTTATGCAGCTTTGTTGGATGAAATTTATAAACAGCGTTGTATAGAATTGTTTATGAGCGGCCAAAAATTAGAAGATATGAGGAGATTTGCAAGGCCCACCACAGAACGTAAACGTAATCTGATGCCTTATCCTTTACGGGAAAGAGATAATAATCCCAACACACCTGCAGACCCACCTTTTTAATAAGAGAATTATTTTATAAAATCCCAATTACAACAATTGTAATTGGGATTTTTATTTTGTTCCGATAAACTGCAGGTTTCTTTTTATCCCTGTAAATTTTGTTCTTTTAATGGCAGAATTTTTAAAGATTACTTTAAAACTTTCTTCGGTAAGTTCTTCCCAGTCCTCAGCTGTAAAATTTAATAACTCTGGTATGGCATTGAATTTTTCTTCATTAGTTGATTTTGCAAATCTATTCCAGGGGCAAACATCCTGGCACACATCGCATCCAAAAAGCCAGTTATCAAATTTACCTTTCATATTGCCTGGTATCAATGCATCTTTTAACTCTATTGTAAAATAAGAAATACATTTACTTCCATCAACAACCTTATCAGGCAGTATTGCTTCGGTAGGGCAGTTGTCAATACACCTGGTGCAACTGCCACAATAATCTTTTGCATATTCATCATCATATTGCAACGCAACATCTACTATAAGCGAGGCTATAAAAAAATAAGAGCCTTGTTGTTTATTAATCAGGTTCCCATTTTTACCTATCCATCCCAGGCCGGCTTTTTTTGCCCATGTTCGTTCCAGCACAGGGGCGCTATCTACAAATCCACGGCCACTGATATTGCCAATGCCGGCTTTAAGTATTTTAAAAAAAATATTTAATTTTTCTCTTATCACCTCATGATAATCTTCTCCATAAGCATATTTAGCAATTTTGGGTACATTACTATCCTGAGGTTTTTCAGGAAAATAATTTAATAGTAATGTGATAACAGATTTAGCGCCCGGTACCAGTTTTGTGGGGTCTGTTCTCAGGTCAAAATAATTCTGCATGTAGTCCATATTGCCATGCATCCCTTTACTCAGCCAGCTTTCCAGCCTTCTGGCATCATCTTCTAAAAAAGAAGCTTTAGCAATTCCGCAAAATTCAAAGCCCAGGTTTATTGCTGACTGCTTAATTAATAATGTATGTTGTGTTGATAAATTCATTAATTGGTATCATTATTTTCTAAATGATGTTTAGAAAGAAACTAATCTTTGCCTCTTAGCTTCATAGCTCTTTTTCGTTTCCCTAAAATTACAAAAGCCCTGTTTATGATTCAGGGCCTTTGTAATGTTTTCAATTTTTTTAAAAATTAATATCGTAACCAATTGTTCCAATCAGTTCAATATAACCAAAGCCATGCTTTACACGGTTGCCTTTAAGCTGGGTAGTGTTGGCCAATGCATTTATATATCTTACATAACCCGTCTTGCCGGTAAATTCAAAAAATAATTTTTTTAAAGCATAAACCCTGGCTCCTGCTTCGGCACTGATATTATAGCCTGCTACATGAAAATTATTATTCAGCCTATCCCCACGCCAGGTAAAATCTGTACGTGGAATGTTTATTCCTGCACCAACTTTCCAGATAAAATTTACAAGGGGTCTTTCTTTATTTAAAGTAGTAAATAAAGTCTTCTGTTGCACATAATTAATATGAAGCAAATTGCCACCATCGGTATGTTCTAAGTGTAAAAAAGTTCGCCCGTTTACAATGCTATCCGCATCTACATTTGCGCCATCAATTTTTCCGGTCACATGCACAAGCTGGCCATCTGTAACTATATATTTTATATGATCAAAGTTTATCTCAATAACTTTTGTATGATGATCATTTAAATAAAAGCCAAGCCGGTAATTGTATTGGGGAATGGAGATCTGACCCGGTACTTTTAATATTGCATCAAGGTCTGGCCTATCATGAGCTTTTGCATTGTGCAAAGTAAAATCATTACCGTTTACCATTTTAAAATGTATAGTGCTGTTAGTGTACCATTCTGTATTATAACCCCATTGAATATACATTCCTTTCAGAAGCTTATCTTTTTTCTGTGAGAAGGAGGTGAGCATGCTTATTATTAAAACAAAACTTACTACAATTTTTTTCATATAAACTACTAAATAAAGTAATTGCCAAAGCTACTATAAAGCGGGCGCTTTTATATTAATAGTTTGTTACGGCATCATCTGCAAGCCGTTTTACTTCTTTGTATTTTTCATTGTGGCTTTTGCTTTTTAGATAGAAAGTGAAGAGTACGGCAGCATATTTTTTGTGTTATCAATCCATGGAAAGCTTCCAAACAAGCCGGGGCTTGTAACAGCTTCTGATCTTTTTCCGTTTTAGAATAAATAATTTTTCCATCTTTATAAATCATCAGAACAGCCCTGCCGTCCAGGCCTTCCAGATTTGTTGTAAGCCAGTCATCAATTTTATTAAAATTATTTTATCCAGATCCTAGCTGATATAATAGCATGAAGCCGATAGTAATGCAGCAATAGAGACAGTTTTTACTGAATATATATGTCATAATTTCTTAATTGTTTTTTTGGATGCGTATTTGCCAACTTAGTTTAAAAATTATACTATCTAATCATAAATCATGAACCTTAATAATTTTACCATAAAAGCTGCGGAAGTGGTGCAACAGGCACAACAGCTTGCATTTAATAATAAGAATCCCAATATAGAAACAGAGCATTTATTAAAAGCTTTGCTGGATATGGAAGATTCCCCGATAGATCATCTCCTGAAGAAAAACAATGTTACCGTAAATCTTGTAGAAAATAAATTGGATGAACTGGTGAAAAAATTACCTGTTACTACTGCAGATGCGGCCCAAAATTTAGGGCGTGATGCAAATAGTGTAATCCTACGTGCCGGTGCGGTGTTAAAATCTTTCGGTGATGAATTTGTAACTGCTGAACATTTATTACTTGCCATATTACAGGGTAATGATGCAGCAGCAAAATTATTAAAAGATGCAGGGCTTACAGAAAAGGGATTAATTGCAGCAATCAAAGATCTGCGTAAAGGCGAAACGGTTTCTTCACAAACACAGGAAACACAATTTAATGCACTTAATAAATATGCAAAAAATCTGAATGAAATGGCAAGGTCAGGAAAACTTGACCCTGTTATTGGAAGAGATGAAGAAATACGGCGGACCTTGCATATTCTCAGCCGCCGCACAAAAAATAATCCCATACTGGTGGGAGAACCTGGTGTTGGTAAAACAGCTATAGCAGAAGGTTTGGCAATGCGTATTGTAAACGGGGATGTACCTGAAAATTTAAAATCTAAAATTATTTTTGCATTAGATCTTGGCCAACTGATTGCAGGTGCAAAATATAAAGGCGAGTTTGAAGAGCGTTTAAAAGCAGTTGTAAAAGAAGTAACTTCTGCTGATGGCGAAATAATTTTATTTATTGATGAGATACATACTTTGGTAGGTGCAGGTGGTGGCGATGGTGCTATGGATGCAGCAAATATTTTAAAGCCGGCTTTGGCAAGGGGAGAATTAAGGGCAATAGGGGCTACAACTTTAGCTGAGTATCAAAAATTCTTTGAAAAAGATAAGGCCCTGGAGCGTCGTTTTCAAAAAGTACTGATTGATGAGCCAACCGTAGAAGATGCAATTTCAATTTTAAGAGGGCTAAAGGACAGGTATGAAACCTATCATCACGTGCGTATAAAAGATGAGGCAATCATCGCCGCAGTAGAACTCTCTCATCGATATATTACAGACCGTTTTTTACCCGATAAAGCTATCGACCTGATTGACGAAAGCGCTGCCAAACTAAGGATGGAAATGAATTCTATGCCGGAGGAACTGGACAAATTAGAAAGGCAGATACGACAGTTGGAGATAGAAAGAGAAGCCATTAAAAGAGAGCATGATGAAATAAAATTAAAAGACTTGAATACCGAAATTGCTAATCTTTCTGTTGAAAGAGATACCTATATGGCTAAATGGAAAGATGAAAAAGAATTGGTAGAAAAAATACAAAATGGAAAAGCAACAATTGAGCAATTAAAACAGGAAGCGGAGCAGGCAGAAAGAAATGGGGATTATGGTAAAGTAGCAGAGATACGCTACGGTAAAGTAAAAGACCAGGAAACGCAGATTGGAGAACTGACGAATCAACTGTCTGCCTTGTCAGAAAAAAGATTATTAAAAGAAGAAGTAGATGCGGAAGATATTGCAGAAAGTGTAGCAAAAGCCACGGGCATTCCGGTAATGAAAATGCTGCAAAGTGAAAGGGAAAAATTATTAAATCTTGAAGATGAATTACACAAA
>JBDUCK010000267.1:0-4898 GCA_040003485.1 Ferruginibacter sp.
TAATAAAAAAGAATCCGGCTACCCAATAAGGTAACCGGATTTTTAATATTATTTTCAAAAAAAATGAAGCCTTGGATACCTACAATTTTTTGGTGTTGAGATTTAATTTTAAACGTGCAAAATAATAAGCACCGTTGAATCCCATTTGCTGTACTCGCCGGCTGTAAACAAAACGCCCGCTACTAAAGTTACTGCTGTGGGTGTGCCTGTCCTGGTAAACATCAAATAAATTATTAGCGCCTATAGTAAAGCCTAATTGAGAAGTGATTTGATAAGACAAGGAAAGATCGGTAACGGTTTTTGCAGAGAACGTTTGATCCAGTGTTTCTTTTTGTCCGCTAAAATCATTTACAGGGAATCCGGCAGGAGCGGCAGGATTTATGGAAGGATCAAGGTAAATTACTTTGCCAAAATTTACAAAACGCAACATCACCCCAAACTTGCTGATCTTATAATTAAATGTAAGGCTTATCTTATTTTGAGGATTCGCAACTTCTACCCGGCTTTGATCTTCCCTGTTAAAATAATTTCCCAATTGCCCGCTTGCAATTAAAGAATCAGAAGCATGTATAATGGGCTTACCATCTGCTCCTTTTTTTACTGTGTTATCAATAAAAGTCATTGCCAGTGTAGTGCGTAATGATTGCTTTTTTGCAAAGTTTTTATTGTAACTCAGTACTGCTTCCAGGCCCCTTGCCCTGGTATCTATTGCATTGGTAAAAAAGTTTGCGGTGCTTGCCCCGGCTGCAGCCAGTTGGGCCTTTAGCGCCGCACTGGTTCCCCCTGAAAAATTATTAGTGAGTACAATGCGGTTATCAATATCTACCTGGTAGGCATCAACCGTTAGCTCAAATCCAGTAAATGGTTTTGCGGTAATGCCAACAGAATAACTATGACTGGTTTCTTCTTTTAATGTTGGGATACCCAAAATTTGTGCAGCCTTACTGTCATTTGTAAACGTACCACTCTCTACCTGAACCAAGGTGCCATTTTGAGACTGAAAGAGCGTATTTGTCTTAGAGAAAAAACGCTGTTGTATTGAAGGCGCCCTAAAACCTGAGCTTACTGAACCACGTAATTGAAACTGGTCGCAGAATTTATACCTTGAAGCTAATTTGTAATTTAAGGTAGAGCCAAAGTCACTATAATTTTCAAAACGTAAAGCGCCTGTAACTAAAAATTTCTCTATAAGATCCAGCTCCAGGTCTATGTACGCAGCTTTTGAATTACGTGTCTTGGTATCACCAATTAAATTTCTAAACCCAGAAAATACCTGTGCACCCGCTGCCGCTTTAGATGCAGTATCATAATTTAAATAAGAAGCTTCTTCGCCACTTCTAATTCCAAAAGCATCTACCCGGTATTCTAAACCGCCGGCCACATTCAGTCCCTTAAGCACATCATATTTTTTTGAAGCATCCGCATTAACCGTGTTTTGCCAGGATTTTAAACCGCCAGCATCAAATGAAGTCTGCTTATTACCAGCAATAAAAAACTGAGAATAATTTACAGATTGATCTATAGTAAAATCAAATTTATTGATGCCAAAAGTATTACTGACATCAAAATTCCATCCATTGATTTTTGTACGTAATCCAATGGCGGTAGAAAAATCTAAAAGATCAGAATTTATCTGTGGTAAAAACCCATTTGGATAAAGGGCAAGTACATTTGAAGCATAAATTGTAGCCCCGCTTTTAATGCTGGTAGCCCCGTCAGGATATCGGTAGAACCCTGCACTGGTACCATTCTTTTTACCGTATCCTCCAAATAAATATAATTCTGTTTTATCGCTTAATGGATAACCAAAATTATAAAAAATATTTCCCCCTCTCATTTTAGAATTTCCAATATGCAAATCAAAAGAATTCCTATTGAGGCTCCTTTCCTGGAGAATGGAATCATCTTTATTTGCTCCGTTAACAAGTGGAAATATCCTGCCGGTATATGTGCCTGCCCGGTTGGTAGGTTCCCTGCTTATATATTCGCCTGTAAGGTTCAGGTAACCTTTACCAACAGCAAACCCATATCCAAGCGATGCTTGGAAGTTTTCGCCATCTCTTGCTTTTACTGATGGGTCATCAGTTTTATTGGCAAGTTTATACAACGCATAATTTTTATCATATTTTGTGATATACTCACCGTAGCTAACACCGGCTTCCAGCAACCCTGTTTTCTTTTTTAATACAATATTAATAACACCTGCAATTGCATCAGAACCATATTGTGCAGCGGCACCATCTCTTAATATTTCAATTCTTTCGATAGCCGTTGCAGGAATAGCGCTAAGATCTGTGCTTACCTGGCCACGGTTTACGGTGCCATTTACATTTACCAATGCGGACTGATGGCGTCGTTTTCCATTGATAAGCACTAATACCTGGTCGGTACCCAACCCACGCAATTGTGCTGGATCCACATGGTCTGTACCATCTGCAATAGTCTGACGTGCCGATTGAAAAGAAGGGGCAATAAAAGTAAGAATCTGGTTAAGGTCTACCTGGCCAATATCATTTATAACCTGGGCTACCGGAATTACATCTACAGGAACCGGTGAGGTAAGTTTACTGCGGCCTAAAGCACGGCTGCCCACAAGTACAATTTCCTCTTCTGTACTGGTATTTGATAATACAGCATTGGCGGTTGAAGTTTCGTTTGCCTTTACATTTACACGGGCAGTAGACACCTGGGAGCCAACATAAGAAAAAACAAGTTTGTAATTCCCGGGCTCTATTTTCAATTCATATTCGCCATTATTATCAGTTGTGGTGCCGGTACCTTTTCCCTCAATAGTAACTGACGCATTTGCCAACGGTCCGTTGCTGTCCTTTACTATACCTTTTATCGTTCCTTTTTGTGCCTGGGCTGTAATAATACAACTCAGAAAAAATAAAAAAGATAAAATTATTTTTTGCGGTGAAAGTATCTTTCTCATAATGTTTAATTTACTTTTTGGCAGATGGCTAAAAGTTACACCAATTTCTTCACAAAAGGGGGGCAAAGTTTGTAGAAGTTGGCTACAGCTATTTAGCTATGAAAGATTTTTAGCTGAGAAATAATTGGAGAAATTTTATATTTCCGGAATTTTGCATTTTTCACTGAAAGTGATATTCCAATAAGTTTATTAAATTAATGTACAAGCAGTAAAGTGTTAAACGCCATATTTTCTCTTTACATCCCGGTCGTTTTCTCTTTCTTTAATTGTCTCTCTTTTATCGTAATTCTTTTTTCCTTTACCAAGACCTATTTCCATTTTAGCATAGCCCTTTTCACTTAAAAAAATTTTAAGAGGAATAATACTATAACCTTTCTCTTTTATTTTGCTTTCCAGTTTTTTTAATTCTCTTTTTGTTAGCAATAATTTGCGTTCCTGCAACGGTTCATGATTGGCATAAGTACCAAAAGAGTATTCTGAAATGTGCAGACTTTTTACAAACAATTCGCCTTTATCAAACAGGCAATAGCTATCATTAAAGCTGGCTTTACCTGCCCGTAAAGATTTTATTTCTGTACCCTGCAAAACAAGGCCGGCAATATATTTTGCTTCAAAAAAATATTCGTAATAAGCTTTTTTGTTGCTTAATTCCATCGGGCAAATATACTATAATAGGGATTGTATTTTATGGATGGGCTATAAATCCATTTAAAACTGTTGCTCGTATTGCAAAAAAGAAAAAAATATTGCCAATCAACACAAATAAATGCCATAGGGCATGGTGATATTTCCATTTTCGCCCTAAAAAAAATAAGACTCCGACTGCTGTAAAGCCTACGCCTGTCAGTATCATCTGCATAATTGCCAGGGGTATGGAGGAAAAAAAAGAATCGTAGAAAAACAAAAACATTAACCCTTGAAGCAAATACACAGTTATCATTAGTGGCGAATATTTTGATCTGTATTGCCAGATCAGCCCAATCCCTACAGGTACAAATGCCCACACAAGTATTAACAACACCATGCCTTTATTAGTCTCCATATATTTATAAACAAGGGGTAGGTAACTTGTAGCAATCAGCAAGTGAATACTTGCCTGGTCTATCTTTCTGAAAGTTTCCTTCGTTGGAGAGGAGGGCAACCAATGATATATTGTCGAAAAAAGAAAAGTGCAAAGAAAGAAGATGCAGTACAAAACAATGTTCAGGAATTGGCTTCCATTGCTTGATAGGTATGCATCGGACAACATTGCAGGGATAAAAAAAATGGAAAATATAATACCAAAAGCATGCGTTATGCAATTCCATTTTTCTACATTGGGTATTATATCCAGATTAATGATTTTCATTTATACTATTGAATGTGTCAATCAATTTTATGTCATTTACCAGGTGCCTGTTTTTCTGCTGTATGGTATTGCTTTTATTATATTCTTTAAAAAAACCCTTTTTGACTGGAATTATTTTTGGCAGTAAAAAAATACCTGCTCTTTTAAATTCTTCGTAATTATTATTTTCTATTGATAAGGCATTGTGAAGGCCTTGCGCAAATAATTCTTTCCCAGGTATAGAATTATCAAACTCTATATAGCATAAATAACGATGTCCATTTTGGTGATCAAATCCAGGTAATATACAAAAATCAACAATAGATGTATTTGTTTGATAGCATGCTTTAGCCATTGCCCTTTCTGCCTGGATTGGTAAAAGATGTTCACCAAAGGGAGAAAAAATATCTTCCATTCTGCCGTTTACGATTATACGATACGGCTCAATAGAAATAAAGGAAACTATGTCATTTATTCTGTAAGCCCATAAGCCGCTTACATTCGAAATGATCATTACATATTGTTTGTTTTTCTCTACTTCATTTAAAGAAATTCTTTCCGGTTTTTTCACTGTATAATTTTCAAGCGCAATAAACTCATAAAAAATCCCCTGATTACAGATCAGTTCCATTCCTT
>JBDUCK010000268.1:0-4896 GCA_040003485.1 Ferruginibacter sp.
GTAAATTCTAACCTGGCCACAGCCATACGAACCATTATTATTTTAATTGTTGCGTGGGGAATTGTGTTGGCAAGGGGCGAAGCAAAGGGCCTGGCAACACTCTCAAAACACAATCTAATTTTCCTGGTGATATCCGGCGTGGCTACAGGGCTTTCGTGGATATTTTATTTTAAGGCATTACAGATAGGAAAAGTATCACAGGTGGCGCCTGTAGATAAATTAAGCGTGGCTCTCACTATCGTTTTGTCTGTTATTTTTTTGGGCGAAGCTTTGACTATCAAAACCGCTATTGGTGCCCTGCTCATTATTGCAGGTACGCTGGTTATGATTTTCTGATCAATAAATTCAGTTTTCCTTTATAATAAATTCATGAAATCCAAATGCTGATCTGTAGTTAAGTGAAAGGTTGTTGGCATCGCAGATCTCTTTTACAATGGCCAGGCCCAGGCCGTTTCCCGTCGCAGTATCATGTTTTGAAAAACGATGAAAGATTTTATCTTTTTTAATTTGAGGTAAATCACTGGAGTTGCTAATAATGAGCATTTTGCCAACTATGGATATGTTAATTTCTCCACCTGCATTATTATATTTTATAGCATTACTTAAGAGATTAGATACCAGCATATCTGCCAGTGATGGATGAATAAATACCTCCCAATCATTTTTAATTTCTCTTCTAACAGTAATCTTTTTTTGTACCATCATCTCGGCAAAGAATGACAGGTATTTTTCAATAATGCTTCCGATGCTTAATTTTTCTTCCGCTGCAAACTGATTGTTTTCTATCCGGGTAATCAGCAATAGCGATTGATTTAACCTTGATAAACGTTGTGTGGCTTCGCTGGCCGATGAAATGGCAAGAAACTGTTCCTCTGTTAATTTGCTGTCCTGCAGCAGTACTTCCAATTTAGATTGTATAATGGCCAACGGCGTTTGTATTTCGTGTGAAGCATTTTGCGTAAAAGTTTTCATTGAAATAAAATCTGTATTCATTTTGGAGGTCATGGAGTTTAATGATCTGTTTAATGCATTAAATTCCCTGATAGACACTTTATCAAAATGCACGCCCTGCAGTTGCTGCATATTCAACGATGTGATTTTTTCCAATGAAATATTAAAGGGTTTCCACACTTTTTTATTAATGTACAGGTTGATCAATAGAAATAACGCCAGCATTCCGCCGAAAACAAAACACATCAAAAGGATAAGGTTTTTAAAGACATCCTCCTGCTCAAGTACTGAACGCTGAAATGACAGCTTGTAGGATTGATCCCCCCTTTTAAACCAGGAAGATAAATTTCGATATGGGACTTTCTCTTTTTCAACCGGCTGATACAACAGGGTATCAGCGTATACATCCTCATTTGAATAATCAGAAGATTTTTCTACCTGTATAAAAGGATTGCTCAATAAGAGAATATTGCTGTCTCCGGAAATTGTTTTTATGTGCTCAATCCATAATTCTTTACTGTTTAGTAATTCTTCATCAATTTCCTCTTTCAGTGATTTTTCTATACGGGTATATAAAAACCATCCACTGAGCAGCAGCAGCGGCAGGGTGAAAATCAAATAATACAGAGTAGTTTTTGTAAGTAATTTCATGAGAGAATTTGCTGCTGCAATTTTGTAATTAATTATCTGTAAACTTATACCCGCTGCCGTACATGGTTTTAATATAATCGGCAGCGCCGGCTTCTATCAGTTTTTTACGAAGGTTTTTAATATGAGTATATATAAAATCATAAGAGCCTGTTTGATCATAATTATCGCCCCAAATATGTTGCGCCAACGCCGGTTTGGTTACTACTCTTCCCTTGTTACTGATAAAATAAATAAGCAGATCAAATTCTTTTTGGGTGAGCTCAATATTTTTTTTATTTACGTTTACTGTTTTTGCAATAGTGCTTATTTCTATTTCATTAAAAATTATATTTTCTTCCGCATCAAATTTGCGGCGGCGGATGATTGAAGCGATGCGTGCATTTAATTCTGACAAATGAAAGGGTTTGGTCAGATAATCATCGCTGCCCAATTGCAGGCCTATAATTTTTTCATCTATGGCATCACGGGCTGAAATAATAATAATGCCCGCTTTTGATTTTAAAATTTTAAGCTCTTTAATAATGTCAAGACCATTTCCATAAGGTAAGCCAATATCTACCAGGATGCAGTCGTATTCATAAAAATCAATTTTATCCATCGCCTCGTTAAAATCTGACGCTGTCTCACATAAATATCCCTGCTCCTGAAGATATTGTTTCATGCTATCTCTCAGCGATATTTCATCTTCAATTATCAACAATTTCATAGGCTAAAATAATCATTATTTAATCACGCCATAAGGTTAGATCAGTGTATCTTTCATTAAAATTCAGGAACAATACTGAAGTAATTCTGTATAAACTATGAAAGTGTGGTAGCTTCAGAATTGCCACAGATTTATATTCCAATTTCACCATTAAACGAAATAAAATGAGATCAAAAACGATTTTTTTTTCAGTTATCATACTGGCTGGTTTGGCTGTACCAAGTTGCGCTCAAAAAACGGGCATCCATTTATTAAATACATTTCACATAGCAAGTGCAGGCGGTTGGGATTATATATCAATACAACCTAATTCCAATAAATTATATGTATCCCATGGTACACAGGTAAATATTTTAGATAAAACAAGCGGCGATTCGCTTGGCGTAATTCTCAATACTACAGGGGTGCATGGTATTGCGTTTATCCCCTCTCTTAATAAAGGTTTTACAAGTAACGGCAGGCTTAATAATATAACGGTATTTGATTTGTCAACCAATGCAGTATTATCGCAAATAGCTGTGGGAGAAAATCCAGATGCTATTTTTTATGATGAATTTTCTAAAAAGATTATTACCTGCAACGGGCGTAGCAAAGATTTGTCTATCGTGGATCCTGTTACAGAAAAATTAGTAGCCACTATACCTGTGGGAGGAAAGCCTGAAACAGCCGTGAGCAATGGTGCCGGAAAAATTTATGTAAACATTGAAGATAAAAATGAAATTGCTGTTATAGATGCTGTAAATTTTACAGTAGAAAAAAAATGGCCCATTGCACCTGGGGAAGCACCTACAGGCCTTGCATATGACACCAAAACAAAAAGACTTTTTGCCGGTTGCGGAGATAACAAATTGTTGATGGTTTTAGATGCTATAAGTGGAAATATAATTGACAAAATAAATATTGGGGATGGCTGTGATGGAGTAGCTTTTGATCCCACCCTTCAAAATATTTACGCTAGCAATGGGGAGGGTACGCTCACCATTATTAAAGAAGAAAGCGCAGATAAATTTTCAGTCATAGAAAATATAGAAACGAAAAGAAGTGCCCGAACCATTTGTATTGATGAAAACACGCATAAAATTTACCTGCCAGCAGCGGAATTAAAAGCACCGGATAAGCCGGGAGACCGGCCTAAAATGATACCCGGCACTTTCCAGGTTATGGTACTGGGAAAATAATTTAATAAAGCTGCCTGTTTTTTAATTAATAACCTAAATACCGTTTATAACGGGTTCATTAAAAAAATTTGTACATATCAGAATATTAATATATTTTGCAAATGTAAATCCCCCCTCTAAAACAAAATTACCTCCCGAGACCCGCCTTTTTAACCCGTAGTCCATTTTCTTAAGAAATGTTCTTAATTAATTATTCATTAGTTTAAAATGTAAATTATGAGCAAGAGTTACGCAATGGTTGGTCAGATCCTGGGAGCAATAGCTATTATTGCAGGATTTTATGCAATAATGACTTTGATTGTGAATTAAATTTATTACCTGGATTCCGTTAACGTATTAAAGGATGCCTTATGGGCATCCTTTTCTTATATACGAACGATTTATTTTGATAAATACGATCAGGCAGTCAACCCAATTTTAAAAGCCAGGCTAAAATAAGAGAAAGAATCTCCTTTATCATTGTTGTTTGTAAAATGCCATTCCTGCCCTTCAGTAAATGGTGGATTTTTGAAACTCCCTGCGGCCTCTCCTACACCCATATAGCATTCGTGGCTTTCCAATATAAAACCATAAAATTTCCCTTTATCCAAATGAAGTGATGGAATATTAAAAGCAATCCATTTACCTATATCGGTTTTCTTAAAATCTACATTCGCACACCCTAATGAAGTACCCCATTTTTTTTGCTGAGGGTCAAAGTTGTATACCGTAATTGTTACTTTTCCCGGATGAAAAACTATATTGGAAAAAACTTCTATCGTTTGCAATTCGCCATCATTAGTTGCTATAAATGTTTGCCCTTTACTAATGTCACGGTCTTTATTGTGACCAACCCAGCTTGTAGTATTATTGGTTGTCTGTTGTGTTACTAATTTTAAAGGACTGTTATTTAGGTTTGTGTTCATGGCTTTTAATTTTAAGTGAGGATAAAAACGGTAGCCGGTAATGAAACACGTGTATAAATATAACTTGCATTCAAAGGAAATATTGCGTTACCTTAAAATTTTCACTTAACTTTTACATTGCTGTAACCCTCTCAGGATCATCAACACTTTTCAATAATTATAATCAGGTTGTGATTTTTTTACAACTCCTGTGAATAGAAATAAAAGCAAAAAATGGAATTTTCAGGATAGTGCTTTTGTAATTTTTGCTATCAAAATACCATTGCGGTAAACCTGCATATTGTAGTTTCCTTTTTGATATTTATCGCTGGCCAGCCAAAAGTGCAGGCGCTTAGCTTCGCCGCTATTAAAGTTTGCCTGTATTTTACAGGAGTATATTTTATTGCCTGCTTTGGTATGAAAAGCACCAGATTCCCAGGTAGATTTTTGAAGCACTTTTCCGTCAGGCTGCAATACTACAATTATCATTTCTACAATATAGTTTTGGCTGCTTTTATTTTTTACC
>JBDUCK010000269.1:0-4888 GCA_040003485.1 Ferruginibacter sp.
ACGGGATCTTCGGGCAAAGGCAAAACTACCCTACTTCATTTATTAGCAGGGATACTCAAGCCTACTACAGGAAGTATCAATATCAACGACACCGATATCACTACACTTAAATCGAAAAAATTAGACCACTACCGGGGGCAGCACATTGGTATGGTGTTTCAGCAATCGCATTTTGTAGCTTCGTTGTCAGTGCTGGATAATGTAGTGCTGGCGCAATACCTGTCTGGCAGAAAAAAAGACGGTAAACAGGCATTAGCATTGCTGAATTCCCTGGGAATAGCATCTCAACAAAACAAAAAACCCTCCCAGTTAAGTATTGGTCAGCAGCAGCGTGTTTCTATAGCAAGAGCATTGGTCAACAATCCGGCGGTGTTGCTGGCAGATGAACCTACCAGCAGTTTAGATGATGAAAATTGTTTTGCAGTGGCGCAATTATTAAAACAGCAGGCTGTACAATTTAACACTGCCCTTGTTATAGTAACACACGATAGCCGGTTAAAAAACCTCTTTCATCAATCAATAGCGCTGTCATGATATTTAAAATTGCAATAAAAAATATTTTTAATAAGCCTTTGAATTTTTTGTTGGGCTGGCTGCTGCTTACGGTGAGCGTCGGTATTATTTCATTACTACTTTTAGTGCAGCAACAGATTGAACAACAATTTACCAATGATATTAAAGGGGTGGATATGGTATTGGGCGCCAAGGGTAGCCCGTTGCAAATGATTTTATCAGCAGTATATCACATGGATGCACCTACGGGCAATATTAAATATACCGAAGCAGAAAAATGGATGAAGCACCCTTTTGTAGAAAGTGCCATACCATTGGCTTATGGCGACTCTTACAAAGGGTACAGTGTATTGGGAACTACTACTGCATACCTTGACAAATACAATGCTGCCATCAAAGATGGTAAATTATATGCAAACGATTTTGAGGTAGTAGTAGGCAGCACCGTAAGCAATATTTTAAAATTAAAATTAGGTGATACTTTTCTTGGTACACATGGCGATAAAGAAGGCGGCGAAGTACATAAAGCCCATCATTATATAGTAACCGGTATTTTAAAACCCAGCGGCTCTGTCATTGATAATTTAATTATCGGCAATATCGAAAGTGTATGGAAAATGCATGAACACCATGAAGAAAAAAAAGTAATCAATGGTGCTGCTGCTGCTGCTGAAGAGGAAGACCCAAACGAAGCCGATGAATTAAAGCAGCAGGAAATTACCGCCGTGTTATTAAAATTTAGAAATCCCATGGCGCAAATACAATTGCCCCGTATCATAAACACCGGCTCAAATATGATGGCCGCAGTGCCAGCCATTGAAGTAAACCGGTTGTTTAGTTTACTGGGTATTGGTATTGACACACTAAAAAAAATGGCTTGGGGCATTATGATACTTTCAGCATTAAGTGTTTTTATTACTTTGTTTAATGCCTTAAAGGATAGAAAGTATGAACTGGCATTGATGCGTACCATGGGTGGCAGCAGAACAAAATTGATGTTATTGGTATTGTTAGAATCAATGCTGCTTTGCATTAGTGGTTTTATTTGTGGCATCATACTTTCCAGAACGGTATTGTATTTTTTATCAAAAGCGGCACAAAGCGATTATCATTTTTCTTTTAAAAACTTTAGTTTACAATTGCCCGAAGAAAAATACCTGTTTTTTATTACAATGGCAGTGGGCATTGCTGCTGCATTGATACCTGCTGTAAAAGCATACCGTTTAAATATTTCAAAAACACTGGCCAATGGGTAAATACATTTTTAGTTTATTTTTTGGATTACTGGCTTTGCAACCTTTAGTACCTAACCATGCAGCTACAATGAGCAATACCAATATTGCTGGTGCAACCCCGGTGCTACTTACCTGGGATATGTTGTTTAAAGTAATACTGGTAGAGAAGTATAGCCCTAAATACAAAATGAAAATTAATGTACCGGAGTTTGATTATACCCTGCAGCAGATGAACCATAAGGAGGTAGTAATTGAAGGCTTTGCAATACCCACCGGTATTTTGAGCACTACGTTTGTGTTATCTAAAAATCCTTATGCGGCTTGTTATTTTTGTGGTAACGGCGGTATTGAAACCGTAATGACCATTAAGTATTTTGGCATAGCACCAAAGTTTAAAACAGATGATTATATAAAAGTGAAAGGAATATTTGAATTAAATAGTACTGATGTAAATGAACTGATTTATGTGTTGAAAAACGCAACGGTGATAAAATAACAAGATGGTTAAAAATATGTATTTCTTTTCTACAGTACTGCTGCTGTGTTCATTTAACACACACAATAATAATAGGGTTGCTGAAGAAGTATCCTGGGAAACCCTTTCAAATATTATTTTAAAAGAAGTTTGGAGTAATAAATATAAAATGAAAATTAAGAAACCGGTTTTTGATGCATCCATACGAAAATTGAATGGTAGAATGATTTCCATTGCAGGTTTTCTAATACCCATTACTACGTATGGAAAAGATTATGTAATCTCTGCAAACCCCTACTCAGGCTGTTATTTTTGTGGCAATGCCGGTATTGAAACTATTATTGAATTAAAATTTGACAATAATAATATCCGGCATAAAACAGACAGGTATTTAGTGGTAGAAGGTAAACTGATATTGAACGAAGGTGATGATCTTGGGTTTATTTATACGCTTCAAAATGCAAAAGAAGTGCAATGAATACAGCAACCATACTTAAAAGATTTTTTGTTGTAATACTTTTTGCAGCGATTGCATCTTTTATCATTTATCAAAAAAATAAACCAACACCCACTGCTATTAACTGGCAAACACTGGCACAGGTAAAATTTAGTCCAACCTGGTATGCAGCTTATAAAGCAACTGTAGATGTGCCGGTATTTGCAGATACACTTAAAAAGCTAAACGGGCAACTGGTGGAGATAACAGGCTTCTATATACCCATGACGATAAACAGCGATAAATGTGCCTTATCTAAAAACCCGAACAGCTCCTGCTTTTTTTGTGGCGGTGGTACTATTGAAACCATTGTGATGGTGAATTTTAAAAGTAAGGTGATGGACTTTGCCGATGATGAAGTCATAACAATAAAAGGCAAACTTGTGTTGGATACTTCCTTTAATAATTTCATTTATAATTTAACGGATGCCAATTATGTTAGAAGTAATAAATAGCAACTTATGAAAAACTCAATAAGAAAACTGATTTATATTTCGCTGTTCGCAATCATATCCTGTTCCAATATGAGTAATTTTTGTAAACATGGTTTATCATTTAATAACAACCAGTTTGCTTATAAGCCAACAGCAGTAAAGGAAAATATAAACGATGCGTACTTATTTGCCAATCAAACTAATTTGCAAAGTAATGATGTGGCACAACTTTTAACCTGGCAAGATTTAGCAGCAGTAACTTTTGCCGTAAAATTTAATAAGCAGTATCAAATGGATTTCCAATACCCGGTATTTGGAAAAACTGTAAAAAACCTGGAAGGAAAAGAGTTTTATATATCGGGCCATATTATCCCGTTGGATGTAAACCAGGGTTTATATGCCATCTCTAAAAACCCTTACTCATCTTGCTATTTTTGTGGTAAAAGCGGACCTGAATCTGTAGTGTCTTTAAAGTTTAAAAATAAACCATCAAAATATAAGCTGGATAAGGTCAAAACTTTCAAGGGAACTTTAAAATTGAATGATAGCAATCCAATGGATTTTATCTATTTGTTTACGAATACCGAGGAGTACGAAGTTGGCAAGGATAATTAGTGTTTATAAAATTGTTACTCTGTACTCAGCTACCTTGACTTAAACAACTTTATCTGAATTTTACATTTATAGAAATTATAAGCACAAATGGAACTATTTTTTTTTAAAATGTTGTATGTCCCATAACATTTTAGGTAAGTTAGGTAAAGCGTTTTCATTTCTCCATTTGTTATACTACGTAAAGTAACAAGCCGTTCCCTACGGGCCTGGCTTTTCACTGCAATCTTCTTAGCAGAAGGATTTACGTTTCAATCCATAACGGAAAATAGTTCCATATCTATATCAATTCATATTTAAGACCAAAGCGGTACTCTTATCTTTTTTCTTTTACGCCTCCGGCAAATAAGCCGGGAGAACGGCACCGGATAAATATATTGGTCATTAAGATTGGTTAGTACCTCACCAAACACAATTCCTAATTAATCAAATTGTAAAGATGAAAAAATGATTTCTAAAAAATAGACTTTGCAAAAATTATTGCAATGACCCGATGCAGTACTCCCGCCTTATTTCTTTTACGCCTGCGGCAAATAAGCCGGGAGAACTGCACCGGATAATGATATTGGGCATTGAGATTGCTTCGTGCCTCGCCAAACACAATTCCTGATTAATCAAATTGCAAAGATGTCTGAATGACTGCTCAAAAAAGATTTGGCAAAAAATATTGCAATGACCCGACGCAATACACCCGTCTTATTTCTTTTACGCCTACGGCAAATAAGCCGGGAGAACTGCACCGGATAATGATAGTGGTCATTGAGATTGGCTCTTGCCTCACCAAACACAATTTCAGATTGATCAAATTTTAAAGATGACTAAATGATTACTCAAAAAAGGACTTGGCAAAAACTATAGCAATGACCCGATGCAGTACATCCGCCTTATTTCTTATACGCCTGCGGCAAATAAACCGGGAGAACTACACCGGATAATGATAGTGGTCATTGAGGTTGGCTTCCCGAAAAATCGGGACCGGCTGTGCCTCACCAAACACAATTCCAGCTACTTAAAATTATAAAGACGCTACAAAGCAGATTTTATAAGAATTAACTTTTTAAAAACTCATTCATCCTTATCTGACGCAAATTTCTTGACAGGCTTTGTCAAAAGCAAGGTCTGC
>JBDUCK010000035.1:0-16522 GCA_040003485.1 Ferruginibacter sp.
CATACTCTCCCCTGATATAAATATAACTCGTATTGCTACCTAACGCAAACGAAGAAACGATCATTCCTTCTATCAATAAATGCGGGATAAATTCCATCAGGTAGCGGTCTTTAAAAGTACCCGGTTCGCTTTCATCTGCATTGCAAACTAAATGGCGTGGCACGCCTTCTGGCTTTGCAATAAAACTCCATTTTAAGCCCGTAGGGAAACCTGCGCCACCACGGCCACGTAAGCCACTTTTCTTCACCTCTTCCACAATATCTGCAGGTTGCATTTTCATAGCTTTTTCTACACTGCGGTAACCGCCTTCACGACGATATACTTCGTAGCCCCTGATACCCGGAACATTTATTTTATCTAATAATAATTTTTTACTCATTTGCCCCTAACCCCTAAAGGGAATTTTTTTATGTTACATTAATATTTTTTTGTTACAAACATTTGTTCTTTAATGAACTTCAGTGGCGTCGCACTCTTTTACAAAAATCACTTTATTCTGCTTTTATTAAAACAAAGAACAAAAGCGAAGATCAGCCTCACATGTCCGCCGGCTGTTTTTTATCATGATTAAACATCCAATGCACCCCGAATTTATCTTTTGTCATTCCAAACCTGGCGCCCCAAAAAGTATCCTGCATCGGCATTGTTATGTGTCCCCCTTCTGCCAGTGCAGCAAAAGTTTTTTCAATTGTTTCTGCATCAGTAAAGTTCAATGATAAACTTACCTGGTCGCCGCTGTTTACACTTACCCCCGGCGGGCAATCACTTACCATAAATTTAAGAGCGCCGGCTTCAAACACCGCATGTAGTATTTTATCTTTCATGCTATCATCCTGCGCCATATTTGCTGCCCCAAATGTTTGTGACTGGGTTACTTTTCCGTTCAATGCTTTCGCATAAAAAGCTAATGCCTCTGCAGCATTACCATTAAAATTTAAATAAGGGATGATTGCTTCCATGCTATTTTAATTTTAATTATTTCTAATCATATTATCTTTGCACTCTTCAATGATTACATCTACTTTTTCTTTGGTAAGATGCTCCCGGTACGTTTTTCCAAACTGCATCATCGGGGCATAACCGCAGGCACCCAGGCACTCTACTGTTTTTAAAGTAAACATTCCATCTGCTGTTGTTTCGCCAACTTTAATGTTCAGCTTTTGTTTTATGTAATCAATAATATCATCGCTGCCGTTGAGCATGCAAGGGCCGGTCTGGCAGACTTCAAACATATATTTACCAACCGGTTTTAAATTATACATGCTGTAAAAACTGGCTACTTCATACACTTCTATCGGCTCAATATTTAAAAGTGTGGCCACATAGTCCATCACCGGCACATCCAACCAGCCATTAAACTGCTGCTGTGCCAGATGCAATACAGGCAACAACGCACTTTTCTGTTTGCCTTGAGGATAATGGGAAATTATCTCTGCTACTTTATCTAACTTTTCTTTAGAAAATTCAACATTCATAATTTATAATTCTTAACTCATAATTATTTTAAGCATCCAACTCACCTGCTATTAAATTCAAACTACTCATTGTTATCACTGCATCACTCAGCATACCGCCTTTTGTCAGCTCGGGATACGCCTGGTAATAAATAAAGCAGGGCCTCCGAAAGTGAAGTCTGTAGGGCGTTCTACCACCATCGCTTATTAAATAAAAACCAAGTTCTCCATTTGCGCCTTCTACCGAACTATACACTTCGCCAACCGGCATTTCTATTTCGCCCATCACAATTTTAAAATGATAAATAAGCGCTTCCATTTTGGTATACACATCTTTCTTTTCCGGCAGATAGTATGCTGGCGAATCTGCATGAAAAATTTCTGCGTCAGCACCTTTAAATTCCTGCACTTTTTGCCAGGCTTGTTTTATGATGCTGAGGCTTTCCCACATCTCTTCGTTGCGTACCAAAAAGCGGTCGTAGCAATCTCCTGTATTACCCACCGGAATTTTAAAATCAAAATCCCCGTAGCTGCTGTAAGGTGAATGCACCCGAACATCATAATCTACGCCGGCGGCTCTTAAATTAGGACCGGTAAAGCCATAGTTCAATGCACGCTCTGCACTGATTGGACCAGTACCAATAGTGCGATCCATAAAAATACGGTTACGAGTAAAAAGATTTTCAAACTCTTTTAACTGCCTTGGGTATTCTGCTAAAAATTTTTCTAATTTTTCAAAAGCAGTATTGGTAAAGTTTCTTTCGAATCCACCAATGCGGCCAATATTTGTGGTAAGACGTGAGCCACAAACTTCTTCATAAATTTCATAGATCAGTTCCCGGTATTGCATCAGGTATAAAAAACCTGAGTAGGCACCGCTGTCTACGCCAACAATAGAATTGCAGATAAGATGATCGCTGATACGGGCCAGCTCCATAATTATAACCCGTAAATAATCTACTCTTTTAGGAATGGCAACATTTAATAATTTTTCGCAGGTAATGTGCCAGCCCATATTGTTGATGGGAGATGAGCAATAATTCAAACGGTCGGTAAGCGGTGTGATCTGGTACAATGGCCGACGCTCTGCAATTTTTTCAAAAGCCCGGTGTATATATCCTACCGTGGATGTAGCTTTCATGATACGCTCGCCATCCAGCTCTAAAACATTTTGAAAGACTCCATGCGTAGCCGGGTGCGTTGGCCCCAGGTTTAATGTCGTGGTCTGCTTTTCAATTGAACCTTCCGGTAATAAAATATGATCTGTTTGCTCTGACATTAATTTTAATTTTCCTTGTTTATATGGATTTTCTATATCTCATTTCCCTTATTCACTTTTTGATCTTCTGTAACCGTTGATCCATTTTCCTTATTATCCATTCCGAAGCCTCTTGAACCTCCTCTCCCAAACATCTCGTCATCTTTATCAATCCTGGTCTGGTCTTCCAACGGAAATTCTTTCCGCATAGGAAAATAATCCATTTCATCTACATTTAATATTCTTATCAGGTTTGGATGGCCCACGAAATTTACGCCGTAAAAATCATAGGTTTCTCTTTCCATAAAATTCGCAGCTTCATACAATGCTGTGGCACTAAATACATCAGGAGTTTTGATATCGGTAAATACTTTAAAACGTATGCGGACATTATCTACCAGGTTGTGTAAGTGATATACCACCGCAAGTTCTGCTCCATGGTTATCTGGGTAATGCACAGCCTGCAGATCGGTTAGAAATTTAAATCTTAACTCCTCATCATCAAACAGGAACTGTATTACTTTTAAATTAATTTCTTTTACACCGGTGAAGGTGAGCATACCATAAGGTTCTCCCCAATCAGAAAGCTGATCGCCGAATTTTTCTACCAGTTTTTGTTTTATTATTTCGTTGGTTAAAGCCATTGTTTTATTGCTGTATTGTTTTATTGCGGTATTGTTCAATTGTTGAATTGTGCATTTAATCTACAATTAAACCAGGCAACCATCTAGCTTTATTGAATCCCATAACTATTTAGTAAATCTTTATATTGGTCGCTATGCCTTCTTCTTAACCCTTCAGCATTTACCAGGTCCTGTATTTTAATGATACCATCAAGTACAGCTTCCGGCCGTGGCGGGCAACCGGGAATATAAACGTCTACGGGAATGATCTGATCTATACCTTGTAGTACGGAATAGGTATCAAATATTCCGCCACTGCTGGCACAGGCACCCATTGCCAACACCCACCGCGGTTCTGCCATTTGCAGATACACTTGTTTAAGTACGGGTCCCATTTTTTTTGCAATCGTGCCCATCACCATCAGAAGATCGCATTGACGTGGAGAGAAACCTACTCTCTCTGAACCGAACCTGGCCAGGTCGTAATGGCTGCCCATAGTTGCCATAAACTCGATACCACAGCAACTTGTAGCAAATGGCAGAGGCCATATAGAATTTTTACGGGCCAGGCTGACAACCTTTTCAAAATTCGTTGCCATGTAACCTTCCCCCATGTAACCTTCGGGAATACCTTCAAATTTTATGGTGTTATTATATTGTACCGGACGACTCATAAAAATAAAATTTGATAATGCGATAATTTGCTAATGTGCCAATTTTTAAAATGTAAATTTTGTATTAGCATCATGATATTAATCGTTAAGAACAATTATCAGATTAGCACATTGGCTAATTAGCTAATTAATTACTCCTCCCAATTTAATGCCCCTTTCTTAAATATATAGATAAATCCTGCTAAGAATAACCCAACAAACATCACAATTGCCATAAAGCCATGCCAACCAAGTGCCCTGAAATTTACGGCATATGGATAAAAGAATATGACCTCTACATCAAATAACACAAATAAAATAGCTACTAAAAAATACTTAATAGCCATGGGCTGGCGTGCATTGCCTTTTATGGCTATACCGCTCTCAAAGTTTTGAAGTTTATCGGTACCTTTTCTTTTAGGACCTAACAGGTTTGAGCCCCAGATTATGGTAGCAATAAGCCCACTTGCAAAAATTAGCTGCAATGCTATCGGCAGATAATTATCAGCACTGTTTACTGCATTAACCTGTAAAAGAAAAAACTGCATGATAAGTAAGTGATTTAAGCAAAAATAAGATAGCATGGTCAATATACAATATCCTGTTTAATTTTAAGAACATAAAAAAACCCGTTATAAAATAACGGGCTTTGATTTATTTATTTTTTACTTTTACTTTTTTTTTGGTGCTGTACCAGCTTTCTGTTTTACAGGAGCTTTTGCAGGTGCAGCTTTCTTTGGGGGCGCCTTAGGGTCATTCTTACTGATAAGTTCCCTGTTAGCTATTAACTGTGTGTCACTGGGATCAAGAGCTATTGCTTTGTCAGCATAACTTAAGGCTGTGGCCTGGTCTTTCTTTACATTGTAATAATATTCGATAAAGTATTTATAAGCACCAATTAACTGGGCTTTCACCTTTTCTTTATCCGCTGTAGCTTCCCCAATGGATATTGCTTTTTCATAAGAAGGTACTGCTAAACCAAGAGCGCCGGTAGAATCAATGCCTGCATTAGCTTTACCTATCATATAGTAACCAAAAATATCATCAGGATACTTTGTTACATATTGGTTAAACACATCAATGGAAGGCTGAAAATTATTTGCCCGGAAATAATCATACCCTGCATAATATAGGTCTGTCTTACCGACATTCTTCTTAACGGTGAGCACTTTGCTAAACCAATCACCAGCTTCTTTATATTTCTTTTGATTTTCGTAAGCAACTGCAATTGCTTTAAGATAGCTAATTTTATTAGCTTCCAGTGTATCTAATCCTACGGCTTTATCCACCAGCTTTCCGGCTTCTTCTTCGTTGCCGGGAAATTTCAGTAAAATAGTGGCATAAGAAGAATAGTCACCTGCACCTATTTTGTCCACGGACTGGCGCTTAAAATATTCATCATAACTGGCTTTAGCGTTTACAGAATCACCCAACCTGTTGTAGGCAAGTGCTTTTATACCATACAGGTTTGGATAAGGTGTAGTGCCACCTGCAGTAATACATTCAGTTGATTTTGTGATTGCTTCATTAAACAAACCCTGCGCATATTTTAAAGAAGCTCTTAAATAACATGCTTTAGGATCATCGTCGGATGCAGCCAGCCATTTCTCAAGGTATCCTGCACTTCTTGGCACATCTATATCATAATAATAATTGAATAAAGTATTATATACCGGGGCGTATGCAGCATCTTTTGCAATGGCATCATTGTAATATTTCATGTAAATTGCTTCCTGCCCTTGACCTTGCGTTTGATATACACGGCCAGAACGATAAATAGCCCTTGCATAATTGGGATTTAATGCTAATGCTGATTGATAGGCTTTAATGGCATTTCCGCCATCAGCAAGTTTTCGGTAAGCATCACCAAGATTAGCCCATACTTCCGGATCTTTAAATCCCTTAAGTGTAGTTGCCTGTTTTAATTTATCAATAGCATAATTGGCATCTCCATTTTTGCTATCAGGGTTTGCATTTGCAAAACCCACCGCATTTAATACCTGGATATTCTTACCCTGGCTTAGGGAAATAGCAGTTTCAAAATGGCTGCGGGCTTCCGCAGTTTTTCCTTCTATTAATTCTACGTGGCCCACGCCTGCTAAAATCAAAGGACTGTTTGGGCTGGCAGATAATTTCTGAAGATATAAAGCTTTTGCCCCTGCAACATCATCCAGGCCTATTTCTGACTGGCCCAGCCAATACACAGCTTCTTCATTATTTGGGTTTGCGGTAGTAAGTTTTTGAAAAACATCTTTGGCACTTTTATACCTTTCATAGTATATAAATTTTTTACCATCTTCTATACTTTGTGCCATTATAAAATTTGTAAAAAGCACGGCTGCAATCAAAAAAATACTTGTCTTAAATTTGTTCATGTTTTTTATTTTATTTTATTTGACTTGTACAATGTTATTTAAATTTATAGTAAACAGTTAATAATTAGAACTAATTCTTTGGTAATTTTTCATTTAATCTTACATTTCTTATTTGTAATCCCATTACCGGACCAAGATAAGCTCTGTTGAAAATTAACTGGCCCCGTTCATATCTTAAAAAACTTACAAACCCAGATCCTAATCCTGTATAATTTTCTTTGAGGATGTAATACAAACCACGTACCAAAGGATATCTTTTTGTCATAATGCTTACCTGCATTGGCTTTACATACGGTGTGTCTTTGCATGATGAACATTGAACGTAAGCAATTTTTACATTCTTTAACATGCCCACCTGCCCTGTGTCTTCGGGGTTGCCTATCCATTCAATGCCAACCATCCCCACAGCATTTTCATTCTTCGATATATACTTAATTACTTCATTACTGCTTTTTGCAGCCTTTACCACCGAGGTATCAAATTTTTGACCATGCAAAACTGAATCTATAATATATCTTACCGCACTGGTAGCACTTAAGCCATCAAACACAATATTCTGATTCCTGTTTATTTTACCCTGCAACTGTTTTTGCAAACGCTCAATACTAAACAGTGTATCGTTACTTTTTGCATTTACCAGCAACGCAATGGCATCAGTGGCTATTTCATTCCAGGCAGGATTGTATTTCAAAGAGTCAGTAAAAAAATGTTCTTCTTTATCCGTCAGCCCCCGTGTTACAATCACCATCCTGTTAAGTGTATCCCTGAACAGGTCTTTCAGGCATTCAGCTTCGGGCTTATAATGCGCAATAATATGCGTATAGGGAAAAGATGCTTCGTATGCCTTTATCTGCTCATCTATCACAGGTTTAAAAGACTCATCCACACTTATGTGAATGGTACCTTTTATAGGGCTATCATCAAAATTATTTTTTGGCTTATTCTCTTTACACGAAGCCAATAAACTTAGTGCCACTGTTATCAGTAAAATGCCTGCCCAATTATGTTTTGTCATCTGTCTTTTAAATAGTTTTTCTTGTATCCCCTGTAAATTCTAAACAGTCCATACAATACACATACGCCACCAAAAACTTTCATGGTCGGGTCATCAAACCTGGCTTCCAGGCCGGTGTGAAATTGCCTGATAAAAATCAAAAAAAAGCCCATTGCCGCCCACATTACGCCCATTCCATAGTCCATTATGCTTCTCATGCGGAGGTAGCCTTTATCTCTTTCACTTACAGCTTCTTTTTCAAATTCTTCCAGTGCCATGTTGTTTTTTTTGAGTCAGCAATTTACTGATTATAATATTAAACTATCTTATTCCGCTACAAACTTTACCGGTATAGTATAATATACAGAAACATTTTCGCCGCTGGATTTTCCGGGTATCCATGCGGGCATTTTTTTAAGCACCCTTATTACTTCGTTGTTAAATGCTTTGCCGCCATCTTCTACAGTTTCAAAACCTTTTAGATTACCATCATATCCTACCACAAATCTTATTTTTACTGATACTGCCTGGCCTTCATCCAGGCCCTGCGGATTCTGAAGATGCTGCTGTAGAAACTTTCTTAAGGCATCCATTCCTCCAGGGTACGCAGGCATAATTTCGGCGGTACGCAAAGGGCTTTCTTTATCAATACTTTTTGTTACCAAATTGCCGGAAGTACTACCACCATTACTTTCCAGCATTTTTACAACAGAGCCGCCTGGCATTACACCAGTTACTGTTTTGCTATCAATAGCTACACTGTCTAAATTCTCAGAAAGTTTTGTGGCTGTAGTCTCATCTTTGGTTATTACAAGTGTACTTACAAATACATCAGCATTTACTCTGGGCTTTATGGATGGCACTTTTGGTTTCTCTGGCAGTTTAGGCTCCAAAGGTTTTTCAGGAATAGTTACGGGATTACCAAAAGAAGTATCAGGTATTACATTTAATAATACAGTTCTTTTTAAATGAATAAAACTTAGTACATAAAAACAGGATATAATTAAAAAAGTAAATCCCAGCGCTTTGTACAAACGCTCATTATAATGTTTCCGCAGGCTGTATGCGCCATAGCTTTTGTTCCTGTTTTTAAAAATAATGTCAAGCACATCGGCTTGTAAGATGTTATCGGGTTTCATATTATGGTTTTTGAAAAAATTAAAAATATTGTTTCAAAAACGGGCCTGTTTTGTAGTAAGATGCAGGTGGGTGAGGAATCCATAAAAGGTTGATTGTTTATGGTCAATAGACAATAGTGACTATTTTTAGAATATCCTGTGAACCATGAACAATTGACTATTGAACTATATTTGCGAAATGAAAATTTTAATGGTTTGCCTGGGCAACATTTGCCGCAGCCCTTTGGCAGAAGGAATTTTGCAAAAAAAAACTGCGGATGCAGCCCTGCATTGGCAGATAGAAAGTGCTGGTACCAATGGGTTTCATTGCGGCGAAGCACCACATCATTTAAGCCAGAAAGTGGCTAAGAAAAATGGTGTTGATATAAGCAATCAACTTTCACGGAAATTTACAAAAAAGGATATAGCAGAGTATGACCGCATTTATGTAATGGCAGCCGATGTATTGCAGGAAGTAAAGAATATTAGTGGAAGATCTTTCAATGAAAACAAAGTGGATTTTTTTTTAAACGAATTGCACCCTGGTAAAAATGAAGATGTGCCCGATCCGTGGTATGGTGATGAAGATGGATATGAAGAAGCATATGAATTAATTGATGCCACCTGCAATGCCATTATTGAAAATTATTTTGCCACAACACAAACTGAAAAAAATAATGTCTAAGCCAGGCATACCACAGGGTACCAGAGATTTTTCTGCAGAAACTGTTCAGAAAAGAAATTATATCCTGAATACAATTAAAACAGTTTTTGAATTATTTGGCTTTCAGCCGCTGGAAACACCGGCCATGGAAAACCTGGAAACACTGATGGGTAAATACGGTGAAGAAGGGGATAAATTAATTTTTAAAATTTTAAATAACGGCCTTAACGATCCAAAGAATGCTGATAAAGCAAAAGTTGGTTTTGAAAAATTAATGCAGGGGAAAAATACCGCAGAGTTTACGGAAAGAGCGCTTAAGTATGATCTTACTATTCCTTTTGCAAGATATGTAGCCATGAATTATGGCCAGCTAACGTTTCCCTTTAAACGCTACCAGGTACAACCGGTGTGGCGGGCAGACCGGCCCCAAAAAGGGCGCTACAGGGAATTTACCCAATGCGATGCAGACGTTGTTGGTAGTACTTCCCTGATAAATGAAATTGAACTTGCCAATATTTACCATGCAGTTTTTACCACGCTTGGCTTGGTGGAATATGAATTAAAAATCAACAGCAGAAATTTACTGGCAGCCCTGGCAGAAATTTGCGGCGGTACCGGTAAGATAATGGACATTACCATTGCCATTGATAAGCTGGATAAAATAGGAATAGAAAAAGTAAAAGAAGAACTATCTACACGGGAAGTGTCGGCCAGCCAAATAAATATCATAGAAAATTATTTAAAAATTGAGGGAAGCAATGAAGAAAAGCTGGCAGCTGTGCAATCACTTTTTAAAAACAATGACACAGCAAAAAAAGGAATTGAAGAGCTTAGCTTTATTTTAACCAACGCAAAAAATATAAACCTGCATATCGATTTTACCTTAGCAAGAGGGCTTAATTATTACACCGGAATTATCTTTGAAGCAAAGGCTCCGGCAATGGTAAAAATGGGCAGTATTGGCGGTGGTGGCCGCTATGATGATCTTACCGGATTATTCGGTGTTCCCGATATTGCCGGTGTAGGTATTAGTTTTGGTGTAGATAGGATCTATGATGTGTTGGAAGAACTGAACCTGTTTCCCCAAAACCTGCAGGTGAGCACAAAAGCCTTATTTTTTAATATGGGTGAAAAAGAAAGTTTATTTGCCCTGGGTATAATGCAGCTGTTGCGTAGCAAGAGTATTTCATGTGAACTATTTCATGAAACTGTAAAGCTGGATAAGCAGTTTAAATATGCTGACAAAAAAAATATACCTTTCGTAGTCATTATTGGCAGCAAAGAAATAGAACTCAAAGAAGCGGTCATAAAAAATATAAAGACCGGTGTACAGCAAATACTGCCGCTTGACCAATTAGTAAAATTTTTTGAAGATCAAAGGGCTTTTCTTTAGGGTTACTAAAAAATATTTTCTGTATTAATACAAAATCAATTTTATGCAAACACGTTTTCTATCTTTTCTTTTAATCGCATTTACAGCCATCAGCATTTTTTCTTCCTGCAATAAAAAATCAAATACACAAGGCCGGTATATTCCTAAAACTGCGGCCGTAGTGTTGCAGATAAACGGCGCATCTCTTACTTCAAAATTACCCTGGGCCGAGGTAAAACAGAATGAATTATTTAAACAAATGTATTCCGATACCGCTGTAGCTGCCTATATAAAAGCAGCGTTGGACAACCCCGAAAACACTGGGATAGATGTAAAGAATGATATTAGTTTTTTTGTGCAAAAAGATTCAACCGGCGGCTATGCAGCCATAGAAGGAACTATAAAAGATGCGGCAAAATTTAAACAGTTCAACAGCGACGTAACCAAGACAACTACCGAAACCGAGAAAGATGGCATTCATTTTTTGACCAATGAAAAAATGACCGCATCGTGGAATAAGGATCGGTTTGCAATTCTAATGGATGCCCCGGAAATGAACGACGTAAACAAATTCCGCAATACATACGACTCTGCAAGCCCTGCACCCGTACCTGTTAAAAGAGACCTGGTTGCAACAGCAGCACAACTTTTTTCATTAACTGAAGATAACAGCCTGGCAAAAGATGAAAAGTTTTCTGAGTTGGTAAACACCAAAGCAGATATTCACTTCTGGCTGAATGGTGAAGCCTTTAACACCGGAACAATGGGCATGTCAGCATTAAGTATGGTAAACATGAGTAAACTATATGAGGGTTCCATTGTTGCAGGCACAGCAGATTTTGAAAATGGAAAAATAGTTGCTGATATTAAATCTTATGCCGGAAAAGAAATGACCGATATCTGGAAAAAATACAGTGGCAGCAAAGTAAACAGCGATATGGTAAAAAGAATTCCCGGAAAAGATATTGCTGTTTTAATGGCACTGAATTTTAAACCGGAGGGTATCCGTGAATTTATAAAACTTGCAGGGCTGGATGGTTTTGCAAATATGGGGGCAGGCTTTGTTGGCTTTAACCTTGATGATTTTATTAAGGCAAATAAAGGCGATATTGTTTTTTCTGTTTCTGATATTAAAAAAGACAGTCTTGGTAAGCCGGATGCCGATGTTTTATTTTCGGTATCTATTGGTGATAAAAATTCATTCGGGAAACTTATTGATGCAGGCAAAAAATTAGGCGGGGAAAAAATGGGCACAGCTTTAAGCAGTAAGATATTTTACAACAGCAACGAAAATTATTTTGCGATAGGTAATAATAAAGATGGTATTGATAAATACATAAGCACTGCCGGCAATAACAGTTTTCCATTTTTGGATAAAATATATAACAGCCCGGCCGGTGCATATGTAAATTTTCAGTACATAATGACTGCTATGAAGCCGGATGCAACAGTGGATACCCTTGGCTATGCAGCCTATGATGCTTCCCTTAAAATGTGGGACAACCTTTTGGCAACCGGCGGCGAAATGAGCAATGGGGCCATTACACAGCACATTGAAGTAAACCTCGTAGATAAAAATACCAACAGCCTTAAGCAACTGAATAATTATTTAGGCATCATGGGAAGTATTGAAAAAAAGAAAACACATATCTCTTATAAATGGGATGAAGAAGCCATGAAAATGGATACCTTAAAATAATCCGCTAAGAATAAGTCTTAAATTTAAAGCCGTCAAAACATCCTTATTTTTTTGGCGGCTTTTTAATTAGCAACTATGGAGAATATTTTTTTACAAAAAATACTGCCTGATTTTTTAGAGAAGGAAAAAATTGAGCAATCAGAAATCTGGAATAATACTATTACCGTTGCGAAAGGACAAAAACTGCAGATCGTTTCTCCAAGCGGTAGTGGCAAAACTTCCCTTATCCATTTTTTATATGGCTTAAGAAAAGATTTTAAAGGCACTATTAATTTTGATGATAAAAATATTTCAGAATTTTCTGCAGAAGGGCTTGCTGAATACCGCAGCAAATATATCAGTATCATTTTTCAGGATCTCCGCCTTTTTCCGGATCATTCTGCAAAAGAAAATATAGAGATAAAAAGGTTGCTGCAACCTTTATATCCGTCAGAAAATATCAGGGAAATGGCGGAGCATTTGGGCATCGCTTCCAAATTAGATCAACACGCCAGGACCTGCAGCTATGGCGAACAACAGCGTATTGCAATCATAAGATCATTACAGCAGCCTTTCGATTTTCTATTAATGGATGAACCCTTTAGTCACCTTGACGAAAGCAACCGGCAAAAGGCAATGGAGCTGATAGAAAAAGAAGCTGCTAAAAGAAATGCTGCTATCATTTTAGCAGATCTGGAACCGAGAGCATATTTTAAGGCAGACAGCATTTTACATTTATAGTAATAAAAAATGGCAATCACTAAACCAACACCTGGATTGATAAAAGACAACAACTTATCGTTTAAAAACATTGCCCCGTTTTTAAATATCGGGCAAAATAAATCATCCCGTGTATTCAGTTATGTGGGCTTAGCAATTGGTGTGTTGCTTTTATTTTGTTCGGTGCAGATGTACATCAATATTAACCGGCTGATAAAAGATAAAAATCCACGAAAAAATGGTTTCGATTTTGTTTCTGTAACCAAAACGATCACAAATCAAAACATGGGAAGCGACAACCGCTTTACCGAAGCTGATGTACAGGATTTAAAACTACAGCCATTTATAAAAGATGCTGCGCCCCTTACCAGCAACCAGTTCAGGGCCAAAGCTAGTGCCGGAAATATTATTCCGTTCAGTACAGACCTGTTTTTAGAATCTGTAAAAGATGATTTTATAGATACAGTACCACCCGGCTTTAAATGGCAGCAAGGGCAGCAGGATGTGCCAATTATTTTCTCTGCAGATTTCCTGGAAATGTATAATGTATTTGCGCCGGCTCAGGGTTTACCCCAGCTTTCTGAAAGCAGTATTGGTGCCGTAAATATCGTACTGGAATGTTATGGCGCACCCGGCATTAAAGCAGAATTCAGGGGGCATATTGTTGCCGTGAGCGATCGCATTAATTCTGTACTGGTTCCTGAAAATTTTTTACTCTGGGCTAATGAAACATTTGGCAATGCATCCGATGTGCCGGCAGCAAGGGTTTACATAAAAACCATTGATGCCAACAATGCCGATCTTTTAAATTACCTGCAACAAAAAAATTATCATGTAAATAAAGACAAAACAAAGTTTGGCAGGGTAAAGCAAATCTTACAGGCAATTGTGAGTGGGCTTGGGGCCTTTGCGGTGCTGGTAATTTTATTGGCTATGATGCTGTTTTCTTTTTACCTGCAACTGATGATTGCCAGAAGTAAAGACAATCTTCAGCTCTTGCTAATGCTTGGCTATTCGCCAAAATGGTTAAGCAAAACTGTTGCAAAAAAATGGATACCGGTTTACGCTATAATTATAATTGTATCCTTAGCAGTTACGCAAATGTTCCAATATATTTTTCAGCAGAATTTCCTGGCAGGGGCTGAGCAGTTATCGCCATGGTTAGATATTATTGTGATTGCAATAGCAGTGCTGTTAATGCTGCTTTGTATTGCAGTTAATTACAGTCTTATAAAAAAGCTTCTGTATAAATTGTAGTTTTTAAATTAATCAATTACCATCTCGATTATAATTGGGTATCAATATTGAAATTGTTGGGCTTTATTTCTAACTTAGTCGCTCAAATTTATTAACCCTTAACTATATCCCCTCATAAATAATGGCAGCTCCCTGCCCTACACCAACACACATTGTAGCGAGCCCATATTTATTTTTTCTTTTTTTCATTTCATGCAAAAGCGTGGTAGAAATTCTTACGCCGCTACATCCAAGCGGGTGCCCAAGAGCAATCGCACCGCCATTCACATTCACTTTTTCAAGGTCTAATCCAAGGTCGTGAATACAGGCAATACTTTGCGATGCAAAAGCTTCGTTCAGTTCAATCAGATCTAAATCTGCCACGGTAAGCCCGGCACGATCCAAGGCCTTTTTTGTTGCAGGTACCGGCCCAATGCCCATCACCGCTGGCTCTACACCAGCGACAGCCATGCTCACTATTTTTGCAACCGGGATTAATCCATATTTTTTTACTGCTGCTTCGCTGGCCAGCAACATAGCTGCAGCGCCATCATTAATACCGCTACTGTTACCAGCGGTTACTGTTCCATCTTCTAAAAATGCCGGCTTTAATTGCGCCAGTTTTTCCAGGGATGAGAGCCTCGGGTGTTCATCATTTTCAAAATCAAATTGCTCCTTGCCTAACTGCACTGTTACCGGAATAATTTCATCTTTAAATTTTCCTGCTGCAAAAGCTTTTGCATATTTCTGTTGGCTCTCCAAAGAAAATTCATCCTGTGCATTGCGGCTTATATTCCATTGCTTTGCCACATTCTCTGCAGTTTCGCCCATGGTATATGGATAATACAATTCGCTTAGTTTTTTATTTACAAAACGCCAGCCCATGGTCGTATCAAAGATCTGTGCATTCCGGTCAAAGGCCGATGAACTTTTCGGCATCACAAACGGTGCCCTGCTCATGTTTTCCACGCCGCAGGCAATCATCAGTTCTGCATCGCCGCAGGCAATCGTACGGGCACTGTCCATAATGGCCTGCAGGCCGCTGGCACAAAGTCTGTTTACGGTATTGCCCGCTACACTAACGGGAAGGCCTGCCAGCAGCGCCGCCATCCGGGCCACATTTCTATTATCTTCGCCGCTTTGATTTGCTGCACCCGCAATCACGTCTTCAATCGCATTCACATCAATATCCGGGCTACGTATCAGCAGCGCCTTAATAATGTAGGCCAGCAGATCATCCGGCCGCATATTAGATAATGCACCACCGTATTTACCAATAGGCGTTCTTACCGAATCAATTACATAAACATTTTCCATATAATCTATTTTTTGTCCAGGCAAGAGCAACAGCTATGGTCATCATCGTTGCATCGCCCTCTTTTACGACATACCATTATTAAACAAAAGCGAAGGATAGAACCACTGATAACGCTATAATACCGATAAAAGCGGATTCAGCTATGCCCATTAGTTAATTTATCTGTGAAGACCTGTCTAATCCCTGCCCGTCCGGTCAGGCGGGCGTATCATCAGTGTATCCATCCATATTACTTTATCCTCCCACAAAGAACGTAAATTTGCCGCATGTCAGTAAAGAAAAATATACGTGAGTTCAGCTTACCGGAACTAAAAGAATACTTTGAATCTAACGGCGATAAAAAATTCCGGGCCATCCAGACCTATGAATGGCTTTGGAAAAAAAACGCACGCAGTTTTGATGATATGAGCAACCTTTCGCTGGATCTTAGGAAAAAACTGATGGAAGAGTTTGAATTGAACAGCCTCACCATAGATGCTACCCAACACAGTAATGATGGCACTTTAAAATCACGCTATAAAACCTATGACGGTCATTTAATTGAAGGTGTATTAATTCCTACAGAAAAAAGATTTACCGCCTGTGTTTCTTCACAAATTGGCTGCAGCCTTAGTTGCAAATTCTGTGCAACAGGGTTGATGGATCGAAAACGTAATTTGAACTTTGATGAAATATACGACCAGGTTGCGCTGCTGAATGAACAAAGCGAAAAAGCCTTTGGCCAAAAATTATCCAACATCGTTTACATGGGCATGGGCGAGCCATTACTTAATTATAAAAACGTTTTAAAATCTATAGATAAAATTACTGCCAGCGACAGTATGGCCATGAGCCCTAAAAGAATTACAGTATCCACTGCAGGTGTAGCAAAAATGATAAAGCAATTAGGAGATGATAAAGTACGTTTTAATTTAGCCCTATCCCTGCATGCAGCTACGGATAAAAAACGCAATGAAATAATGCCCATCAACGAAACCAACAGCATAGAGTTTTTGATAGAGTCGCTGAATTATTTTTACCAGCAAACAAAAAATGATATTACGCTGGAGTATGTTTTAC
>JBDUCK010000270.1:0-4864 GCA_040003485.1 Ferruginibacter sp.
AAAACAAGAACATGGTTATTGGAAACAATCGCAGATTTATCTCCTGCAGAATTGAATAAAATACCTGCAGGTTTTAACAACAATATCATCTGGAACCTTACTCACCTTATTGCAGCCCAGCAGGGGCTTTGTTATGTAAGAGCCGGTTTAAATCCTGTTGTGGAAGAAAAATATTTTTCTGATTATAAATCAGGTACCAAACCGGAAGCAATGATTGATTCGGCAGAAATAGAAAACATTAAAAAATTATTATTTACTTCGCTGGATCAACTGGAAGCCGATTATAAAAACAACCTGTTTACCAACTATGGCCTTTTTAAAACCCGGTATGGTGCAGAAATAGCAAGCGTGGATGATGCCATTAATTTTTTACCCTACCACGAAGGAATGCATGCCGGCTATATTACTGCATTAAAAAAAATAGTAAAGAAATAAACTATAAATTCTTCCATACATTTTTACTGAATTCTTCCAGGCCGGGATCTCTTGCGCCCATAAGCAGCAGGACGCAATCCCCATTAAGATGTGGCCGTATGGTAGTTAAAAAAGAATTTCTGTCTGCGCAAAAAAAAGCATTTTTACCAAGAGCTTTAATATCAACAATTAAATCGTTAGCGCTGATATCTTTTACTGCGGTGCCACCGGCATAAAAAATTTCGCTCATCCAGATTTCATCTTGTGGCCTTAAGACTGCTGCAATTTCTTTTACAAAATCGTGGCGTAAAAAACGGGTAGGGCCATAACCATGTGGCTGAAACCAGGCAATCACTTTTGGTGCTACATACTGGCAGGCCGCAATAGAAGCGGCACATTTTGCAGGATTATGGGCATAATCATCTATCACCCAAACACCGTTTTTATTTCCTAAAACCTGGTGCCTGCGGTAAATACCTTCATAATTTTTTAAGGCCGCCGCACAGGTTTGTAATGATACGCCCAACTGTGCTGCAACCGCAGTTGCTGCCAGCGCATTTTCCATGTTATGCCTCCCAACAATGTTTAAGGAAAAAGGGATTTCCTGTACCTTAAATTTAATAGTAAATCCTTCCTGCTGAAAACCCGTTGCTATAAAACCAGCTTCTTCTTTTACCGAAAAATCATTTTTTACATCAGCAGATAATTTTGAAGCTAATAAATTTGAACGGTTCACAATAAATAGCCGCCGGGTATTATTTTTAAAAATGCCAAACAACTGCATTAGTTCTTCTATCTCCTGGTGGTCTTTATCAATGTTAAGCAGAAGCCCAACCTCGGGATGATATTGAATAATAGAACCGTCACTTTCATCAGCTTCTATCACCAACCACTCTCCTTTGCCTGCCTTGGCATTACCGATTTTATTTTCTTTAATAATACTCACTAACCCCGCCCCACTAATGATACCTGGCTGCATACCAGCGTATGCTAAAATATCATAGAGCATTGCACTGGTAGTACTTTTGCCCGATGTGCCTGCTACAGCAATTGTCTTTTTACTGTCAGCAATTATGGCCAGCAATTCGCTTCTTTTTATGATGGGGATAGATAATGCTTTGGCTTTTTGTACCTCGGGTACGGTATCTTCTACCGCAGTTGATACCACTATAAGCTGGGTTTGCTTTGTAATACCTTCGCCATTTTGCAGGAAACATTGTATGCCTTCGGCTTCCAGTTTCTGTTTGGTTTCGTTTATTTCGCCGGCCACAAAATAACGATCGCTTCCGCTCACCTGCTTGCCGATACCTGCAAGATATTGAGCAATGGCGCTCATTCCCGTACCAGCAACGCCTATAAAGAATACATTTTTAAAATCATTTACAGAAGTTATCATATTTCTCAAAATACTATTTTAGGAGAATTTATATTGCTAATTTACAGGTATTAATATTTGCTGCACAATATAAAAAATGATATGAATTATAACACGCAAAAAAACAAACTCTTTAGCTTTATTTAACAGCTTATGAAGAACCATTGATGTATCTATACCGTTAGTTATGCAAACTTTTTAAACTTAATACCATGAAAATTTTTATATCTACTATAATTGCAGCGGTGTTTTTTATTTCCTGCGCACAAACCCAGGCTAACAATCCAAAAACAGTTGCTGCCTCTTCCGCTACTCCAACTGCAAATGAAGCTGTTGCCTATTTTTCGGAAGGTTGCTTCTGGCATGCAGAAATTGTATTTCAAAGCTTAGCCGGTGTAAGAGATGCGGTATCTGGTTATGCAGGCGGACACACCACTGACCCAGACTATGAAAAAGTAGCCAGTGGCGAAACCGGCCATGCTGAAACTGTGCAGGTATTTTACGATCCGTCAAAAATAAGTTTCACCGCACTTGTACGTGCGTTTTTTGCCAGCCAGGATCCTACTACGCTTAACCGCCAGGGAAATGATGCCGGAACCGAATACCGCTCAATTGCTTTTTACAGAACAGACGAAGAGAAAAAAATAATTGAAGCAGAAATAAAAAATGTAAATGATAGTAAAAAGCATAACGGCAAAGTAGTTACCGAAGTAGTGCCTTTAACAAAATTTTATAAAGGTGAAGACTATCACCAGGAGTATATTAGTAACAACCCCGCTAATGGTTATGTACAGAGTGTTTCTATTCCCGATTTCAGGCGGTTTAAAGCTTCTTTTAAAGAAGGGATTTTTAAGTAATTACTTATAACTGCAACCGCTCTACTTCTTTTACATAATCATATTGCAGATCTTCATGCAGCGTACTCAACGCTGCATTTATTTTTTTTAACTGTGCACTATAAATATTGGTGAGTGCCGGGCTTTTATGCATATTTAGTCCTGTCTGTTTTAGCTGGTCGCACACATGCATCAATATTTCTATTTCTGTTTGTTTAGCGCCACTGTATTTTATAAATTTATTAGCCGTCCGTATTATTTTACGGATGGTCTTTTTTGCCAGGAAAAAGTTTTTTGCATTCAGGTTTAAAAACTGCATATCTATCTCTGTTTTTACAGCAGTAACATAGCCTTGCTCATCTGTTGCTTCAAAAAGCAGGTAAGTAAGCAATTCTTTATTCTCTTTTTTAAACCTGCTAAGCCGCTGCAACAAAGCCATCAATTCCTGTGGTGGAAGATTTTCCAGTTCAGTTTTTATTTCCTTTAATGAAGCCGCTTTCATAAAGGAAAAATAGCGAATTATTGTAAGTATAACATTATAAAAAATGCCATTTAGAAAAATGGCATTTCTTGTAAATCATTTACATCTTCTTATCCATTTTCTTATCCATCTTTTTGTCCATTTTTTTGTGCATCTTATGGTGTTTGTGATGTTTCTTCTTATGTTGATTTTGAGAAGACGCAAATGATGCTGTTCCTAAAAATGCAAAAAGGGCTGTTAGTGCAAGAATCTTTTTCATAATTATAATTTTTTTTGTACTTATAAATCTACCGATATTTTTTTTTGACAATTATTGTTTTTAGTTATTCTGCCGTTAATTGGCAAAACGCATAAGCCGCCTTAATTTTATATCTTTAAAAAAATAAACTTTTGCTGCATGAGTTTAAAAAGAAAGCTTCCCTCCCCCATTACCATCCTGATGGGAGTAATTATTTTAGCTGCAGTGGCTACGTGGCTTATCCCCGCAGGAAAGTATAATACCCTTAGTTATACCGAAGGGGATTCTTTTAAATATTCTATGGCGGAAAAAGATTCCACGCTTCCCTTCACCCAGCAAACACTGGATAAACTAAAAATAAATATTTCTCTTGATAAATTTAAATCCGGCGCTATCCGAAAGCCGGTGTCAGTGCCTGGTTCCTACCAGCAATTATCATCCAATAAGCAAGGCATCCTTAAAGTTTTACAGGCCCCTATAAAAGGTATTTACGATTCAGTAGATATTGTATTTTTTATTCTCGTTATCGGCGGCTTTATGCAGATCTTTAATGAATCAGGAGCAATGGTAAGAGGGCTTTCAGCTCTTTCTTACCGCATGAAAGGGAAAGAGGCATGGCTTATTATTATAATTACTTTTCTTTTTTCTTTTGCAGGTTCTTCGTACGGCATGGCCGAAGAAGCCCTGGTATTTTACCCTGTATTGGTCCCTATTTTTTTAGCTGCCGGTTACGATTTGATAGTACCTGTTGCAGTAATTTTTGGCGGTACACAATTAGGAACACTCTCTTCTTTTACTAACCCGTTTTCTACAATTATTGCCTCTAATGCTGCAGGTGTAAACTGGGCTGATGGATTGACAGAAAGAATTATAATGTTTGTACTCACTACCATAATCAGTATCTGGTATATTACTAAATATGCAAATAAAATAAAGAAAGACCCAAGGGCTTCTTTAGTTTATAAAACGGATGGCTTAGTGGCTTCGATGTACCCGGAACTTGCTGTGGCTGGTGGGGAATATAAACCTTTAGACAAAAAAACTAAATTATTACTTATTCTTTTTCTTTCTACTTTTTTAATGATGATAGGGGGTGTTGTTTTTTTAGATTGGTGGCTTACGGAAATGACTTCCCTTTTTCTTGCTGCAGCTATTTTACTGTCTATTATTTTGCGAATGAAAGAAACAGATTTTATAACAGCATTTATTAAAGGCGCACAAAGTTTGCTTAGTGTAGCCATCATTGTTGGTGTAGCCAGGGGTGTCAGCGTTATTTTAAATGAGGGGCATATCAGCGACTCTATTATTTTTTATGCGGCCAACCTGGTAAGCACCATGCCACCTGCATTATTCATTGTTATATTACTAGTGCTTTACATGATATTTACTTTATTCATTTCGTCTACCTCGGGTATGGCAGTGCTTACAATGCCAATAATGGGTGGCCTTGCCGTACTGGTGAATGTGCCTGGCAGGGAGATTGTTAATGCTTATTTATTCGGAATGGGAATTATGGGCTT
>JBDUCK010000271.1:0-4842 GCA_040003485.1 Ferruginibacter sp.
AAACGAAGACGATAGGATATCAAAAAAATATAAAGCTTTGCCGTCTTGATGGCAAAACAAAATTTAAAACAATGAACAAAGCAGAATACACCATTACCGTTTACACCGAAAACCAAATTGGTTTATTAAACCGTATCGCCATTATTTTCAGCAGAAGAAAAATAAATGTAGATAGTTTAAACACATCGCCAACTGAAGTAGAAAGTGTGCATCGCTTTACTATTGTAATAAATGAAACAGAAGATGTAGTAAGAAAATTGTGTACACAAATAGAAAAACAGGTAGATGTTTTAAAAGCATTTTACAATACCGAAGAAGAAGTGATATGGCAGGAAATGGCTTTGTATAAAGTACCAACCGATGAAATTGCAGAAAAAGTAAAAGTAGAAAGACTCTTACGGGAGTATGGTGCCAGGGCTGTAGTGATAAGAAAAGATTACACCGTTTTTGAAACCACAGGTCACAGGGAAGAAACTGATGGATTAATAAAAGCGTTGGAACCTTATGGCTTAATTGAATTTGTCCGCAGCGCAAGAATCGCTATTATAAAAGATAGCAGCGGCTTCCATGAAAAATTAAAAGTGTACGAACAATCCGCACCGGGTGATGAATTAGTGGAGAATGAATTTTTAAACCAGCAGGAAGAAATTTTTACTATGTAAATCCTCACCGCAGAGAACAAGAATTAAAAGAGTTTTCGCAGAATTTTAAATTCCTCTGCGAAAACTCAGCTTTCTTCTTTCTGTGCTGTGAAATAAAAAATTTAAAACAGAAAAATTAATATAATATGGCGAATTACTTCAACAGCTTACCCCTTAGAGAACAACTGAACCAACTTGGCGTTTGCACATTTATGAAAAGCATCGAATTTGCAGATGGAGTAAATATTTTAAAGGAAAAAAAATTAGTCATCATTGGTTGTGGTGCACAAGGTTTAAACCAGGGTTTAAATTTGAGAGATTCAGGTTTGGATGTTTCTTATGCATTACGCAATGAAGCCATTGAAGAAAAAAGAACGTCATGGAAAAATGCGACTGAAAATAATTTTGTGGTAGGTACGTACGATGCTTTAATTCCTGATGCAGATTTGGTTTTAAATCTTACACCCGATAAACAGCACACAGCAGTTGTAAACGCCATCATGCCACTAATGAAAAAAGGGGCGACACTTTCTTACTCTCATGGTTTTAATATTGTAGAAGAAGGTATGCAGATAAGAAAAGATTTAACGGTGATAATGGTTGCACCAAAATGCCCGGGTACCGAAGTAAGAGAAGAATACAAAAGAGGATTTGGTGTGCCTACATTAATTGCTGTACATCCCGAAAATGATCCCGAAGGAAAAGGATTTGCCCAGGCAAAGGCTTATGCAGCAGGCACTGGCGGGCATAGAGCAGGCGTGTTACATTCATCATTTGTAGCGGAAGTAAAAAGCGATTTGATGGGCGAGCAAACAATTTTGTGCGGCATGTTGCAAACAGGTTCTATACTTTGTTTCGATAAAATGGTAGAGAAAGGAATTGAAAAATCGTATGCATCTAAATTAGTGCAATATGGTGTAGAAGTCATTACAGAAGCATTGAAACAGGGCGGTATTGTAGCAATGATGGATAGGTTATCGAACCCCGCCAAAATAAAAGCTTACGAAATTTCAGAAGAATTAAAAATGATAATGCGCCCTTTGTTTCAAAAACACCAGGACGATATTATGAGCGGGTATTTTTCTAAAACGATGATGGAAGATTGGGCAAACGATGATAAAAATTTATTGGCTTGGCGGGCAGCAACGGGTGAAACAGCTTTTGAAAAAACCCCCGCAGGCAGCATGACAATTACGAATCAGGAATACTTTGACAATGCATTATTATTTGTAGCAATGATAAGGGCAGGTGTGGAACTGGCTTACGAAACCATGGTAGAATCAGGTATCAAGGCCGAGTCTGCATATTACGAATCGCTACATGAAGTGCCTCTGATTGCAAATACGATTGCACGCAAAAAATTATTTGAAATGAACAGGGTAATTTCTGATACCGCAGAATATGGATGTTATTTATTTGACCATGCCTGCAAGCCGTTGCTCAAAGATTTTATGAGCAAAATAGATTCGGATGTAATTGGCAAAAATTACAACACTACAACAACCAACGCTATAGATAATAAAACATTAATAGCAATAAATAAAACTTTACGTACACATCCGATAGAAATTGTAGGTGCAGAACTACGGCAGGCAATGACCGACATGAAAGCGATAAGTACAAAAGCTTAATACATGCAAACAGTAAATACAATATTAAATTTTTCAGAAGCAGCCAATCGTTTAAAAAACGTGGCGGTAAAAACGCCACTCACTTTTAATAAAAGTCTTTCTGCAAAATACCAATGTAATGTTTTCTTAAAACGGGAAGACTTACAGGTAGTACGCTCCTACAAAATTAGAGGTGCGTATAATATGATGAGCAATTTGCCACAGGAAAAATTACTTCGTGGTGTTGCGTGTGCAAGCGCAGGTAACCATGCGCAGGGCTTTGCATATTCATGCAAATTATTAAACTGCAGAGGCGTTGTGTTTATGCCGGTGATTACACCCAATCAAAAAATTACACAAACAAAAATGTTTGGGGAATCTTTTATAGAAATAAAACTTGCGGGAGATACATTTGATGATTGCGCTGTTGCTGCAAAAAAATATACAGAAGAAAACGGTATGGTATTTATCCCGCCATTTGATGATTATAAAATTATTGAGGGGCAGGCAACAGTGGGTATGGAAATACTGGAAGAGGAATCCGATGTTGATTATTTATTTATACCCGTCGGCGGTGGTGGCCTCAGCGCAGGCGTAGGAAGTTATTTCAAAACGTTTTCTCCCAACACAAAAATAATTGGTGTAGAACCTGAAGGTGCGCCCAGCATGTACGAGGCTATGAAAGCTGGCTATCCCGTTACGCTGGAAAAGATAGAACGCTTTGTTGACGGTGCCGCAGTAAAACGGGTAGGCGAAATTACTTTTTCTATTTGCAAAGATGTGCTGGATGAAATGCACCTGGTGCCCGAAGGAAAAGTGTGCAGCACTATCCTTAAATTATACAACGAAGATGCAATAGTAGTGGAACCCGCAGGTGCTTTAGCTATCGCAGCACTTGATGATTATGCTGAAGCAATAAAAGGAAAAAATGTGGTGTGTATTATTGGGGGTGGTAATAATGATATTGACCGGATGCAGGAAATAAAAGAACGTAGCCTGCAATATGAAGGATTGAAACATTATTTTCTTATCCGCTTTGCGCAAAGGCCGGGCGCATTAAAAGAATTTGTAAACAATGTGTTAGGTGAAAATGATGATATCACCCGTTTTGAATATATGCAAAAACACAACAAAGAAGCCGGGCCTGCATTAGTTGGAATTGAATTAAAAATAAGAGCGGATTACGATATACTTCTGAGCAATTTAGAGCGGTATCATATTAATTATACTGAATTGAAGACCAATGATAATGCATTTGGATATTTAGTGTAGCAGTAAATAACTGAAAACCGCCAGGTAATTTTTTTTTATGCTCTTGTAGTAATTGCCAACTGTGCTGCCTTATAGCCACTCATCAAAAACAAATAATTAGCTTATGTTGAATGAGTACTTTACTTGTTCAATAATTTGACATGAAAAGAATAATTATTTTTTGCATTAGTATTATTTATACAATCACTTCTTTACAGGCACAATATAAAAATGATAACATATTATACAAAACAGTATACCCGCAAGAATTATGTACTTTGTTGCAAAATACAGTAGGCTATCTTTTACTTGATGTAAGAAGCAATCCTGAATTTGAGGATACCCTCTCTTCTTCTCAGAATTATAATCTTGGGCATTTAAAAAATGCAAAAAATATAAATGTCAGGGAACTTGGCACCAGGCTTTCAGAAATTGAAGATTATAAAAACAAACCGGTATTTGTTTATTGCTCACACAGCCAACGAAGCAGGCGTGCCAGTAAAATCCTTGCTGACAGTGGCTTTACAAACATTATTAATATAAATAGTGGCCTTACGGGAATTTATCAATTGTCAGCAGATAATTGCATTCACAATAGTATCAGCACAAAACTTAATTACAATATAATTTCTGCAGCTGCACTTTGCCAGGAAATATCAATAAAGGCTGATAACCTTTACATCCTGGATGTACGCAATGATTCTGCGTGGAGGAATATCACTACTGATGCCAAACTGAATGCTTACGGACATTTCAAAAATTGTGCACACATTGCGCTTGCAGATTTGCCTCTATCTTTTGCTAAAATTCCACAGAATAAAAAAATTGTAATAGTGGATATGTTTGGCGATGAGGCTTCGCAGGCAGCAGAAATTCTGTCAAAAAATAATTATAAAAATATTTCCGTTTTATTAGAAGGAATAGATCGTTTTTTTGCTACAGATAGTAAGCAATTAAACTGCGTTGTGGGGAGTTTTATCTCTCCGGTAAAATTTAAAATTTTAAGTACTCCGGATTTTAAACGTTTTGCAGAAACAACGTACGGCTATCTTACATTAGATCTTCGTTCGGCAGAAGAATTTGGAGGAAAGCATAAAGATAGCTGGAGAAATATAGGCCACCTGGTAAATGCGCTAAACATTCCGGCAAATACTTTAGTAAATAAAATTGAGAGCATCGAAAAATATAAAAGCAAACCGGTGATACTTTATGCATTTAGCAGCAGCACTGACGTGTACGAAGCTGCTAACCTTCTTGTTAATAAAGGATTTACTAATGTAATCGTTTTAAATGGAGGCTTGTTTAATATCCGTTGGACGGCAGCCAATGTGCAGGGCAAT
>JBDUCK010000272.1:0-4841 GCA_040003485.1 Ferruginibacter sp.
AATTTTTCGTTCAGGTAATATCCTTTTTCTATCTCATCTACTACTTTACCTTTCATTTTATTACCAGCTTCTATTTCGGTAATGGCTTCATGCTTCTCTACGTCAAATTCGGTATTAATACTTTTCATTGGGCTTACACCCTTTTGCTGCAACAGGCTTCTAAGTTTATTAAAAACCAGGATGTTTCCTTCTTTAATCTGATTAATATCGTCGTTATCCTGCATTTGTTTTTCAGCCCTGTCACAATCATCTATTATACCTAATAGAGAAGTAACAATATCCTTACCTGCTGTTTGTATCAGTTCCATTCTTTCTTTGGCAGTACGGCGTTTGTAATTATCAAATTCGGCAAACAGCCTTAGATATTTATCTTTTTGTTCCTGTAATTCCGATGATAATTTTTCCAGCTCCGCATCATTTTCAGAATAGGGATTGGAAAGATGTGTGTTTCCTGGTATATCTGAGTCTGAATTTATATCCATACCTGCGTTATCTGTTAGCGGTATATTATTTTCTTCCATAATTATCCTTTTAAAATGTTTGCAAATGTACAATAGTCAAACATTTTGCCAATGCTTGATTTGCAGCCAAATTGACATTTTAAGAAAATAAATAAAAGAAAATGGAGATTAATTATTTAATTACCTGGAATTTGCCGGATTCTATAATAGCACCTGTTTTATCCCTTAGCTGAAAGATGTAGATGCCCCGGAAAAAATCTTCTAAATTAATATTAGTGTGGGGGGAGAGGTTTTTTAATTCTAAAACAAGTTTACCAATAAAGTTGTATACCTGTAGAGAATATGTTTTGTTGTAACCCCGCTGAAAATCAAGATTGATTCCTGCGGAAGCTGGATTGGGATAAAATTTGATCAACTTTGCCTGGGTAATGCCATTATCGGCAGTTATTTTATTTTGAGCAAATGATGTAAAAGTTATTCCAATTAAAAAATTTAGTATTAAAATGAATTTTTTCAATTAAGTAAATGTAATTATTTTTTTTAAATTCTTTAATTTAAATATATAAAATCTTATGCTAATATTAAAATTGACCTGATTATTAATAAAACGGGGATTAAATAGAATTATTATAAACTTTCCAGTTTTAAATCAATAGTTTTAAAATCTGGTATATCAGTTGCCTTCTCCAACACTTCGGCATATTGTACTTTACCTTCCTTATCAATAATAAAGGCAGAACGCTTACTTACTCCTTTCATTTCCATATTTGTAAAGGATGGGTAAATAGTTTCATAAGCCTCAGAAACATTTTTATTAAAATCACTTAAGAGCGGATAATTAAATTTCTGCTCTTCGGCATATTTTGCCAGTGTAAAAACAGAATCTACAGAAATACCAAATACTTGTGTTTTTTCATTATCATATTTACCTATCTCATCTCTTACTGCACATAATTCTTGGGTGCAGGTGCTGGTAAATGCCAAGGGGAAAAATAACAGCAATACATTTTTCTTTCCTGCATAATCACTAAGCCTTATCTTATTTTTTGCTGAATCGTATAAAGTAAAATCCGGTGCTTTTTGTCCTAACTGTATATGCATAAATTATTTTTTATAAAGATAATGAATGTAAACCCAACGAAATTGATTGAAAAACAGGAAGGCCCTGCCTTGCGGCAGAGCCTCTGTTATCCAAACAATCCATAAAAACAAAAATCAGTATTATAGCACACTATCCTGGATTGTGAAATATGTTTTTAACTGTTATTCTTCCCCGTAAAGAAATATAGCATTAACAGGTACTTTAATATTTAATGATTGAAAATTATTTGTTTTTTGAAGACGCCTGATATTATAAGGGGGTACAGTATAAGAAGTTGTAACCAAGATAGCAAGCATTGGCTGATGAAGTAATTGATGCTTCATATAAATAGGTGAGATAGGTGGTTTTCATCTTACTATTTTGTAAGACAATTTAGAAACGAAAAAACGGGAGAAATAGTATTTAGGAAATTTATTTAAGGTTATTATTATCCAAAATATATCGATAATGCTACTGACGCAGCATGTGAAGTACTTTTGGCTCACTACTACCCCAGGGAGCAAGTTCCATAGTTGGTATATCTTTTTTAGTAAACCGCCATTGCCGGTTTAGGAAGATAAATTCAGCAGGCGGCGTAGGCTGGGTAATATTTATTACTAATTTGCTATAATCCTCATTACAGCTCCAGGTACCTGTATAGGTTGTTGTACCATTTTTTGTACCCGTGATCGGGCCATCTATTAAAGTATTTTTTGTAAGCCGGAAAATATATCCATTGTATTGGGAAGTAAGGTCAGCGCCATTATCTGTAGCCAGGCTTACGATAAAATCACGGTTAAGTATATTATTTTCAAAATATTGCTGCAACAGCGTATTTGTATAATCTGAACCGCCAGGCAATTTATTGCAGCTTTGAATTATCATAAGACTCAAAGCAAAACCAATGGCAACTGCTGCTCTCCACTTAAAAAAAATAACGGCAAATGGTTTCTTATTTTTATTAATAAATACCGGTGTATTTTGTTGTTGCATAATCTATAAAATATTGGCTGTTTAATTTTTCCCCAGTTGCTTTTTCACATAATTCTTCTGAATTATAATAACGGCCATGCGGGTAAATATGTTGTTGCAGCCATTGTAAAATTATCTGAAGGTTTCCTTTAGCAATCTCATCATTTAAAGATAGGTTTTTTGATAAAATAGCTGCATGCATTTGTGCAGCATATAGACTACCGATGCTGTAAGTTGCAAAATATCCAAAACTGCCATGGCTCCAGTGTACATCCTGCAGGCAACCCTGTTTATCATCCGGCACAGTTATTCCCAGGTATTTTTTATAGTGTTCGTTCCAGTATGCAGGAATATCTTTTGCATTAATACTTCCCTCAATCAACAACTTTTCTATTTCATATCTTATCATTACATGAAAATGATAGGTCAGCTCATCTGCTTCTGTTCTTATAAGTGAAGGCTGCACTTTATTTATGCCTTTGTAAAATTGTTGGGCTGTTGTATTGCTTAATTGCTGCGGAAAAGTGGCTTGCAAAAGTGGGTAATTATGTTTCCAGAAAGGCAAGCCCCTGCCAATACAATTTTCCCAAAGCCGACTTTGACTTTCATGAATACTAAGACTGCAATATTCACTCAACGGCAACCCGTATTCACTTTCCGGTAAACCTTGCTCATACAATGCATGGCCGCCTTCATGGATGCAACTCCATAGCATATTGGAGAAATCATTTTCATCGATCCTTGTAGTTACTCTTACATCGTTACTATTAAAGTTGGTAGTAAATGGATGCTCACTGATATCCTGGCGCCCAGCATCAAAATTGAAATGCATTTGTTTTAAAATCCTGATGCCAAACTCCCATTGCTGTTCTTTATTAAAATGTTGATGGAGAAAATCGTTATTTACTTGCGGCCGGGTGGAAATAGTTTCTAAAAGTGTGGATAATTGAGGCCTTAATGAAGCAAATAAACTATCCACTGTATCTACGGTAAGGCCTCTATCATAATCGTTCATCAATGCATTATAGGGATGCTTTTCGTAACCCAGTAAATCGGCTTCCTGTTTTTTTAAAATAATAATTTCCTGCAGAGGCTGCTGAAAAACTATGAAGGAATTTTCTTTTCGTGCCTGTATCCACGCATGAAAACTTTTGTTAACGGCCTCACTCATTTGCCGCACAAAAGCAGAAGGCAATTTTTTATTTTTGTTATAATCATAAAGGCTGAATTCTACATTTCTTTTTTCAGCATCCGCTAAGCCTTCTTTGGCAACCAATTCATTTAATAATATCCCGAATTTTTCATCGGTAAATTTTTCATGGGCAAGTTCGGTTAAAGTGGCTATTTGTCTGCCACGAATCTCATTGCCTTTTGGCGGAAGATATGTTTCCTGGTCCCACTGCAAAACTGCCGAGGCGTATTTTATATCGGAGATTTTTTGAAGTTGCGTTTTGTATTGTTGGTATAGTTGTTTATTAAACATAATATTAAATAAATGCCCTAAGCCAGGTTTATAATGCCTTATATTCAAAAATAATTTTTTCATTACCAGAGCCGCTATAACCGACGTAGGACTTATTTATTATAAGCGGAAATCCCGAAGAATTATAATTGTAATTATAATTTTGTATAGATTTATTACCATTAGGGCCAGGTGCATTAAAAACAATTTCATCTACAGAAATTATGTTATTGTACCCCATGTAATCAAAGAAAAGCGTTTCTCCACTGGGGAAATTTTTGTGCGCCTTAAAAATACCAAGTTTTACAAAAGGATTTAAATGATTATCGTAAGTAAAAGTTGCAACTGTGTGAATAGTATAATCGGTTCCATTAAAGAAATACTTTTTATTATTTGTAATGCTTCCGTAGGCATCTATGTCTGCTGTATCTCTTGTAAAAGTCGCAGGTACAAGAGGTGAGTTTGCAGTTTCGATAGTTTGCCCATACAACTTGCCAGGAGCATACGAAAAATCAACGATTCTTTTATAAGAGTCACCATTAATACTACCCATCATAGAATCTTTCAAATTTCTTTTTTGAGCATCATAAAAATGGTAGATGGTTGTTGTATCCAAAGCGCCTGAAGTAATGATACCTCTTTCTACTGATTTGTAAGGAAGTGTATCAGCACTATTATAGTAATAATGAAAAGCCTCAAACAACCCCAACCCTGGATCATTTACAACTGAATCAGTTATAACTGTCACCCTTTTTAAATTATCATAATGAACGGTGAAAACATCCTGTGTATCCATTCCTGTACCATCATCATATAAATCATATATTTTATCAAGATAATTACTATCTGAAACCATGGTAGAATC
>JBDUCK010000273.1:0-4841 GCA_040003485.1 Ferruginibacter sp.
AAAAGGATGCTGAAATTAATGTACTTAATATCAACCAAAAAATAAGACTATTAGAGATAGAAAAACAAAAGGCCGTTATTGCAGGCAACCTGCTGGAAGCAAAACAAAAACAAGGCGAAATAATATTACTGTCGCAGCAAAGAGAACTACAGGAAGCCAGGATAAAGCAGCAGGGGGAAGAACTGGAAAAGCAGTTGTTGATCACAAAAAATGACCAGCAAAAGCTAAAACTTTCGCAGCAGCAAAAGCAGTTGAACGAAAAAGAACTGCAGGCGCAGAAACAATTACGCAATTTTATGATTGGCGGGGCAGTTGCTTTGTTATTGATTGCGGGATTTATCTTTAACAGGTACCAGCTTAAGAAGAAACTGGAGCGGCAAAAGGAATTGCTTGCAGTACGAAACAATATTGCCCGGGATCTTCATGATGAGATTGGTTCTACTCTTACCAGCATAAAAATACTATCAGAAGTTTCTAAAAACAACCTTCACAAAGACAATGAAAAAGCTGCTGCATTTCTTTCTAAAATAACGGAGCAGTCGGCACAGATGCAGCAGGGCATGAGCGATATTGTATGGGCCATAAAACCTGATAATGATAAGCTGGAAAATATGCTCGTACACATGCGGGAGTATGCTGCACATGCGCTGGAGCCAAAGGATATTACGGTTTCTTTTTTTATGGATGAGCAGTTGCTTGCCAGAAGCCTTGATATGCAGCAGCGCAGAGATCTGTTTCTTATTTATAAAGAAGCGGTGAACAATGCTGCAAAATATGCCGAAGCAAGCAGCGTGGAAATAAAAATGTATAAAGAAAGCGCTAACATAGTTATGCAGATTACCGATAACGGGAAAGGTTTTGAAATTGCCCGTGAAACTTCTTCAAATGGTTTAAAGAACATTAAAGCCCGGGCACAAAGCCTGGGAGGCAATGCTGATATTATTTCTGCAAAAAATAATGGAACAACTATTACGGTAAAAATTCCGGCTACATGATGATGTAGTGCAATACATTTTTAATGCAATTATTTTTGCGCTTAGTATGGCAACAAAAGTTTTGATATACGATGATAATGCTGCATTGCGCTTGAGCATGGAAGCATTGCTGAATGATGAGCCGGATATAACCGTAGTGGCAGCCATGCCCAATGCCGAAACCATTGCAGAAGACCTGGAAGCATTCTCCCCCGATGTAGTGCTGATGGATATAGATATGCCCGGCGTGAATGGCGTACAGGCAGTAAAAAAAATCCGTAAAATAAATGAGCAGTTGCCGGTTATCATGCTTACGGTATTTGATGATAATGAAAATATTTTTAAAGCTATTTGTGCAGGGGCATCGGGTTATATTTTAAAACGGTATGCTACTGAAGAAATTCCGGCAGCAATTAAAAACGTGCTTTCGGGCGGTGCGCCCATGACGGGTTCTGTTGCAAGAAAAGTGTTGATGATGGTGCCCCAGGCGCAAACAGATGAGCAGGAGCAAAGCAATCTCAGCGTCAGGGAAACCGAAATATTACAATTTTTGGTAAATGGGTATAGCTATAAAATGATTGCCGCCGAAATTAAAATAAGTATTGATACCGTCCGCTTCCACATAAAAAAAATATACGACAAACTCCACGTACACTCCGCTACTGAAGCAGTTTCAAAAGCGATCAAAGACAAACTGGTCTGAAAAATTTCTCACTTTTATTTTATAGAATTTTATTTTTTAGCAGGTTACTACATCATTATGTAGTACAGGATTGTTTTGATTGGAAGTAGCTTTGGTGTACAGAGGTGAAGATGGTCATTGCGAATTTATCAGTTCAGTATTGCTTTAATTATTTTAAAAAATCAACATGAAAAAGCAAATTTATGTTCTTTTAGTTTTTTTGGTTACTGGGGGTATGGTTTCCGCTCAATCAAATCAAACTGATTTTGTCCCAGGCTATAATGTGATTTTTGAAGATCATTTTGAAATGGATCCTGTGGGTGATCTTCCTGCAAAATGGAGTACCAGTGGCGATGGACAGTTGGTTGAATTCTCAAAACCAAAAGGGAAATGGTTTAAGATTTCATCACCCACCGCCGTTAACCCCGAGCTGGATGCTCCTTTGCCTGAGAACAGTACCATTGAATTTGATTTATTAATGAAGCGTACTTCCGGAGTTGCCCCTATCGTTATGTTTGGATTAACTACTTTAAGCGATGTTTCATCTTCTGATGTGTACCGAAGTAACATCTTTGTAAAGATCATGGGGTATAATGATGGAAGCAATGCAGAAATTGTTTACGGAAAAAATATCCAGGACATGGGGACTAAGAAAACATTCCCTATCTCATCTTATATTGACAGACCACTACATGTTAGTATTGCTATTAATGGTTCAAGATTTCGTGTTTATTTTGCCAACCAGAAAGTAGTTGATTTACCCAAACTACTTACACCTGAATACCTGGGTAATTTTTTTGTTGCCAGTGCAGAAGTTACTCCTGCTTCAGAAGAAAGTGTTTACATAAGCAACATGCGGATTGCATCTGGTGATGTAGATGCACGCAGTTTATTAATCAAACAATTGTTGGAGCAGGGATCAGTAGTAACTAACACAATCAATTTCAATCCGCAAAGCAATGAGGTAACAACTGAATCAACTCCTTTATTGGATACGCTGGGCCAAACGATGGTCGCCGATCCAAACCTTGCTATTCAAATCAATGGAATGGAGCAGCCAGAAACTTCGACCGGACAGCCCGCAAATAGTAATGGAGTGATGAATGAAAAGGCCCGGTTGAAAGTTGAAAAAATTAAAGCATACCTCGTAAATAAATTTAATGTTAATGTCGATCGAATTGTTACTGGTGTAAGTAGTAAGATTAAATCAACAGCGGAGCAAGTAAAGAATTCAAAAACCGGGTTAAAGGTGAAAGGGTTTTTAACTGAGATCATAAAGTTGTAAAAAACTGTACCTGGTTTAATATCTTCAAAAGGATGAAACGTCGTTGATAATTTGATAGAAAGAGCTCAAATAATAGTCTTGATATTTTGTGGCAGTACATTCTGCTGCTGAAGCTGTTTCCAAAGCGATAAAGAATGAATTGTTATTTGTTTTCATTTAACCGTCACTACATGATGATGTAGTTTTTATAGACTGTGTACATGCTTAGTTTTAGGTATCAAAATAAGCAATATGCAAAAGATACTTAAGTTACTGTTACTGCTTTTTTTTACCGTAATCCTTTTGCAGGCAACAGCTCAAACCCCACAGGTTCCCAAGGGAACTCCGGGCAAAGTACCCCTGCCATCTCCCAAACTTCAACCACTTAAGCCCGATCTTCAATTTGTAAGTGCGAGGGTGGTGTCTGTAACCGAAGTAGCAAGCAGGCATATTTTTGAAGTGAAACTTTTAATTACTTATAAGAATGCAGGAGCCGTGGCTACGGGCACAGGTTTTTATCTTGATCTTCAAAGTCAGTACGGCACCACTTCTGGCGGAACGGACTATTCAATAATTGGTTCAAGGGCCAATCTACATCCATTGGCTGCAGGCCAAACACGTTCTGAAGTGTGGGTCTTCGCAAAAGATATTACTGCTTTGGGGAGAGGTACGCACCGCTGTATAGTACGTATCGACTGCACAAATCGTATTGCCGAATCAAATGAAGACAATAATAATTCAGATCTGTTTAATATTGTTATACCCAGGTAAACCTGTTTTCGTCGCACAATTATAAAAAATAATTTCTCTAAATAATAAATCAGGTAAGATGAAAAAAATATTCCCACTGGCATTTGTTGTAATGATAATGGCATGCAATAACCAGGCTGGAAATGCTGATGCTTCGGTAAATGACAGCAGCCATGTTGGCCAGAATAAAAATGAAGATCAGTCTTCTGTTTCCGGAGATTGCAGCAGTTGCATTCTATTTCACCAGGGAGCAGAAATTGAAACAACCAGTTACGACGGGCAGGGAAAGGAAACGAGAAAACAGGTATCAATTGTTACTAAAGTATACACTGAAGGAGGAATGACTGTAGCAGAAATGCAAACGAAAAATAATAATGTCAAAGGGAATGATGAAAAATTAATGACGGCCACCTATAAGTGTGATGGTAAACAATTATATGTTGATCTGTCTGGGTTTTTAGCTAATAATAAATCCGGTAATAAAATCGTAACCTCGGGTCTTTTATTTCCTTTTAATGTATCCGTTGGAGAAACTTTGCCTGATGCCAATTACAGTATTGACATGAACATGGGCGGCAAAGCCATGAAAATAACCAGTCATATTAAAGACCGGAAAGTGGAAGTGAAAGAGCCTGTAACTACTGCTGCAGGAACCTTCGATTGTTATAAAATATCATCGGTGGTAGAAGCGGAAACTGAAATACCGGGCATGGATGAAAAGACCAAACAAATTATGGAGGAAGCGAGAAAGAAAATGGGACAAAGTAAAATGATATTCTGGTATGCACCGGATGTATCCATTATAAAAATGCAGTTTTTTATGGGAGATAAAATGATATCGGCCAGCGAAGTAACGGGCATAAAAAAATAGAGCGTGCTGCCTTAGGCTGTGTATTATTTAAAGCACAAATCTTCTGAATGAAATTGAAAAGAAATTATTTAAAGACTCATTAAAAATTACAATTATGAAATTCAAGATCGCAGTTTTACTAATCGGTTTCAGCTTTTGCTTAACCCTGTCTTTAACAGCACAACTTGTAAACGGAGCTGTTTATAAAATTAAAAATGTAGCCAGCGGCCGCTATGCACAAACAGGTTATGCTTCTCCTGAGAATGGCGCTACCATCCACTTATACGATAACCAGGATGCAGGTCATTTTAACTGGAAGGC
>JBDUCK010000274.1:0-4804 GCA_040003485.1 Ferruginibacter sp.
GAATAGTAAATTGATGATGAATAAATTTATCGTTGCAATTGGTAATGTTTAAACGAGTTTGTATAGTCTTAATATCTATTGTCTGAATCCCTGTCATAAATGAATGATTAGAAAGATTTCACACAACTCAAATTTAGAAGAAAAGTTATTTTTTTTTAATTGGGCCACAAAAAATATTATTTCTTAAAACCAACTCGTTAATCTCCCTCTATCGGTTTTTGTCTTCACAAACCACAACGCTTACAGTCGTACTATTTATGGAAAAACTTTTCTTGTCCTATCAAGATATAACTTGTCGCCACGAATTTTTCCATTTATTATCACTTAACTATATAATTCAAATTATGTTATTCAAACACTGGCTTAAACCTTTTAATCTTATTCCATTTTTGTGCAATGCTATTTTCAAGCGGCGATAAATACTCAACACATAATTTCAATTCTTCTTCAGGCATTTCACCATATAAACTTTCTGCAACTTTGCTTAAGGCAACATCGCATACTTTTAAGGTAGCGTTACCTTTTTTTGTAAGCGAAACCTGCTTCGACCTTTTATCCTGCTCGTCTGTTCTTTCTTCCAAAAATCCTTTATTTATCAATCGGTCTATTACTAAAAGCCCGGAAGAAATTTCTATGAAGTGCATATAAATCAAATCTTTTTTCCTTATAGATTTTAAGTGGTGAACAGTGTATAAAAAAACAAATTCATCAAAGCTTGTAAGGCCCATTGGTTTCATGGCATCTAAAGTAAAATACATCCAAAGCTTGGAAAGGCGGTTAATTACCTTAGTAAGAGAATAAATAAACAGGCACTCACTTGAACCTGCTAAAGCCTTACCTATTGATTGCTTTTTCTCTTTTGCCGATAAAAAATTTTTACAGAAATCTTCCAAACTTCCCTTAGGATGCTGCTCTTCAAATTCCACCCATTCTTTTATCAGTTCTACAGTTTTATTCATATTTATACCATTTATGTTGTAAAACTACTTAAAATAAAATATTTATTGTTTATTTTAAACACTTATGCTGTATATTCGTTTTTTTAAAACATTAATATGTTATCACTACACAAATTCCTTCAAAATCTAAAGATATGATTACAAAAAATACACCATGGTCAGCCGGAAGAATAATTATTTCGTTTATAGCTCTTTTCACCATGATTTCCCCCTATCTCGCAGACTGGAATATAACCCACATCTATAATCCTACATGGCCTCCACATGCTAAATTTCACAATGCGCAAACAATGGTGTTAGGGGCATTTTTAGGTTTTCTGACACTGTATAGTTTATGGTTCAGGAAGGGGATTGATGAAAAACAAAAATTAAAAGAAGCTACTCTCCTGGCTTCCCTGTATTGGCTTGCGCAACTACCGGCTATATTATTTCCCGGAACCAAACTAACAGACCCCGGCATTTATCATGTTAGGATGCCCGTAATCTTCGGAGTTGAATTTAACCAGTTACTTATGAACCTGACTGTCTTGTTACCTCTATTAGCATTAGGTTATTACTTAGAAAACAAAAGACTTAATAAACAAATATAGACATGAGAGGGATCCATAAACATACTACAGGAACGATTTTACAGTAAAAGCATTTTATTCATTTTAGTTACAGATAATAAATATGCAAACCAATACCATATTCTATTTTCTTAGCACATTCATAATATTTAGTGTTGAAGGTATATGCCAGAAACCAACTTCTAATTTACCTCCTATACAATTAGTTCGCTATAAAGAAAACTATGATTCCATTAAGATACAAAACGTTTCTTTAAGTTTCATTGAGAAAATAAAGCATATAGATATTGATAAAAAACCAGCCATATATATTTCATTTGGAGCAGAAGTCAGAGAGGCATATGAATTTCATAAAAATCCAGTTTTTGGATTGCGACAGCTTGGTAGTGATGGATTTTGGTTGCAACGATATCATTTGCATGCGGATTTACATGTTACAAATATTGTAAGAACCTTTCTTCAGTTAGGGAGTGCAATTAAAATTGGTGGTATCGGAAAACCATCACCTATCCAGGAAGATAAACTTTTCATGCACCAGGCTTTTGTGCAAGTAGCTTTGCCAGGCAAAACATCAAAGCCTAAAGTAATAATTAATGCGGGCAGGCAGGAAATAGAAATTGGATCAGGAAGATTTGTTTCAATTAGGATAGGCCCAAATATCCGGCAAAGTTTTGATGCACTTCGTGTCATTATACTTGATGTGGATAACTGGAGTTTTAATGCCTTTTATTCACGTCCGGTAAAAAATCAGCAGGGATATTTTGACAATGAAACTTTCTCTGATAAAACCCCCGATTTCTGGAATATTTCCGCAACTCATAAGCTCATAAAAATTAGTTCAAACATTGATCTTTATTATTGGGGTTTGCGCAATAAGGATGCGGAATTTGTGCAGGGTTCCGGAAGGGAATTGAGACATTCTTTCGGAGCAAGGGTATTCGCCAACCAAAAACTAGTTGATTACGATGCAGAAGTAATGTACCAGTTTGGGGATTTTAATAACAGCCACATCAGCGCTTACACCGTCTCTGTTGATGCTGGTTACACATTTACAAACTTAAAAGCCAAACCAAGAATTGGGCTCAAAACACAAATTGCATCAGGGGATAGAAATCCTTCTGATGCACACCTGCAAACCTTTAACTCCTTTTTTCCCGAATCAGGAGGATATTTTGCCGGAGTTTCAAACCTCTTCGATCTACATCCCTCTGTAGATTTGGATCTGAATAAAATAAAATTAAAATCCGCCGTTGCTTTTGTGTGGCGGCAATCAAATTCCGATGGATTGTATAGTCCGGGAAGAGTAATCATAATTAAAGATGCGGGCTTCAATAAATATAGTTATATAGGTACCCAAGTGCAGCAAACCGCCTTTTGCCCCATTAGCAGGTATGTAAGCTTTCGGGGTATTTACCAATATTTTTTTGCGGGTAAATATTTAAGCAATAGCCACCCCAAACGACATGATGAAACTTTTTTTACTGTAATGGTCTCGCTAATTATTTAAAGAGAATACAAACCAAATGGTATTTACTGCATAAAAATTCTTCAACATTCACAATTATTAAAACTCAAAAAAATGAAAAAAGTAACAAAAAAGATCATGTCCGCTTCATTGGTCATCGCATTATTAATTACTTCAAGCACCCATGCACAAACAAAAAGAACAAGTGATTACCTGGGTACTATCACCAAAGACAATGCTGCGGTATTATTAATAGATCATCAAACGAGTTTGATTATGGCCGCATCATCTATGGAGCCAAAATTAGTTATCAATAACACCGTTGCACTTGCAAACATCGCCAAGATTTTTAACCTGCCTGTTGTACTTACCACCAGCGCCGGCAATGGACCTTCAGGGCCTATAATACCCGAACTAACAGCAGAATTTCCAAATCAAAAACCTATTGACCGGTTAATGTATTTTAATGCTATGAAAGATCCGGTTTTTAAAGCTGCTGTTGAAAAGACAAAAAGAAAAAAATTAATTATAGCAGGTATTACAACTGATATGTGTGTGATGTTTCCAGCCATCACTGCAGTTGCTGAGGGTTATGATGTGTATATTGTTGTGGATGCCTGCGCCTCGTGGGATAGCAGGATTGACATGTATGCATTCAACCGCTTAAGCCAGGCCGGTTGTATTTTAACCAATGTCAATGCACTCGTTTCTGAATTGCAAAACAACCTTGCTGTTGATGATCCTGGGGCGGCTAAAGCAAACCAAAAACACTTAATGCCCTTTTACGAAAGATTTGTTGGACCCGTCTCCTTAATGATGGGTACTTTTTTCAAAGGCAGTATGCCTAAATAAAGATTGGGATAGTTAACAGAAGCTATAAGTTTCATTTATAAATATCCTGACGCTTCTCATACATCATAATGTACGAACAGAAAAGAAGGATATACTATAATAACAAAAGAAGTAAAATGATTTTAATTATAACAATAAAAAGTAAATTCTATGAACACAACAATCGCAATTTTAGGTGCTACAGGTAATTTAGGCGGACGTATTGTAAAATCCCTTTTAGAGAAAGGTGCTGCTGTGCGTGCAATTGTACGCAATACCTCCAAAGATGATGACAAAACAGAAAAGCTAAAACAAAGTGGCGTCGAAGTAATCAAGGTAGATATGTCAAGCCATCAAGAATTAGTAAAGACATTAACAGGAGCTACAGCCGTAATTTCAGCATTGCAAGGATTAAAAGATGTTATTGTGGATACACAATCAACTGTATTGAAGGCAGCCATTGAAGCCGGTGTACCCCGCTTTATTCCTTCTGATTTTTGTACTGATTTTACAAAACTTCAACCGGGCGATAACCGCAATTTTGATTTAAGGCGTGAATTCTACAACATTATTGACAACTCTCCCATAAAAGCCACTTCTGTTTTCAATGGCGCATTTGCTGAAATACTTGGTTACAGCGCACCCTTTGTGGATTTGAAAAACAAGGACATCGGCTATTGGGAAAACCCTGATTGGAAGGTGGACATAACTTCTATGGACAACACCGCAGCGTTTACTGCTAATGCCGCCTTAGACGAGAATGCGCCAAGAAAGTTGCTCATCGCTGGTTTTCAAATAAGTGCTAAAGAGTTGCAGGCCCTTGCATCAGAAGTATTCGGCTCCCCTTTTACTCTCACAAATTTGGGAAGCATAGCTGACCTTGGCGCTAATAATAAAAAGGAACGTGCTGCACATCCCGAAGGTGAAAATGAAGTATATGCAAGCTGGCAGGGTACCCAGTATTTGCATAGTATGTTCTC
>JBDUCK010000275.1:0-4769 GCA_040003485.1 Ferruginibacter sp.
AAGCAAAGGCAGAAAGATTTAAACAATTGCAATTCCTCTTTATAGGGATCTTTATCCCTATTCTTTTTTTGTTTACGCTTTTTTTAAGCCGCAGAAGGGTACATATAAAAGTTGTAAAGGGCATGGGCATTATTTCATTGCTGATACTATTCGAATTCCTGACACTGTTGCTGCACCCCTATGTACTGGAAATGACCAATCACATACCGGTATTTGAAATAATGATCTTTGTAAGTATTGCGGCTGTATTAATACCATCACACCACCGTTTAGAAAACTGGCTTATTGAAAAACTTACCCATAAAAGAAACCGTTACACCGGGAGCAATATTATTTTACACACCATAAAATTAAAGAAGAAAAAGCCTTCTAACTAAGGCTATCACGATGCTTAGTTAGAAGACAGTAAATTGGCGAATAGCTATTTTGAGCTGCTATCCATATTTAGTTTCCTGGCTTAATCGGCCTGGTAGTAGCCGTATCCATTTTAGGCATGTTGGATGAATCCATCATCGTATTCATTGAATCCATTTTTGCAGGTTCAGTAATTGTTTCAGTAGTTTTTGTTTTTTCCGAATCATTGCAACTTGTAAAAGCAATAATAGTTAGAAAGCCACCCAGCAATACTGCCGGCAGAAGTTTTGATTTTTGTTTGAGCATATAGTTGGTTTTATTTCTAATATTACAAAATATAATTTACTATTTTTTTAATTTTTAAAAGCGGCTGTCCCAATAAAATAATGAATTGGCTTTTGGCAACTCTTTTGTATCTACAATAATCTATGTCAGTAAAGAAAAAGTTTAAAGCAATAATTGAAGTGTTTAAAAACGCTTTTAAAGGATTCAGTGAAGATAAAGTCACAAAGCTGAGCGGCTCTTTGGCATATGCCACTATATTCTCAATGGCCCCATTGCTGATTATCATTATTTCATTAGGAAGTATTTTTTTAGGCAGAGAGGCTGTGGAAGGAAAAGTATCGCATGAACTGGTAGGGTTTGTAGGAGCAAAAACAGCAGTGCAGATACAGGAGATCATAAAAAATGCCTCACTTGCCGGCAAAAGTAGAGTTGCCGGTATCATTGGCCTGGTAACATTAATAATAGGCGCTACATCAGTGTTTGCAGAAATACAGGATTCTATCAATACCATATGGGGATTGAAACCAAAGCCAAAAAGAGGTTGGGTACTTTTAATTAAGAACCGGTTTCTTTCATTTTCTGTTATCATTAGCTTGGGCTTTTTATTACTGGTTTCTTTAGGGATAAGTTATGTTATAGATGGTTTTAGTGAGCGTTTGATACAACATTTTCCTGAGGTGACAGTCATCGTATTTTACATTATAAATCTTTTAATAAGCTTTGCAGTGATCAGTTTACTTTTTGCAGTTATTTTTAAGGTATTACCAGACGCAGAAATTAAGTGGAAAGATGTAATGGCTGGCGCCATGGCCACCGCTGTTTTGTTTATGCTGGGTAAATCTGGTATATCTTTTTACATTGCCAAAAGCAATGTGGGTAGTACTTATGGTGCTGCCGGGTCTATTGTCATCTTATTATTATGGATATATTATTCCGCCATTATTCTTTACTTTGGTGCAGAGTTTACCAAGGCCTGGGCCCTTAAATTCGGTACAGCAATTTACCCAAATCATTATGCGGTTACTACCAAACTGGTAGAGGTAGAAATGGACGATAAGGCTGTAGATACGAATGCAAAAGAGGTGGTAAAAGAAAATGGCAAATAATGGGATTAAGCATATTAGAATAATGCACTAAAACAATAATAATTATACGTCAAAATAATCCTGCAGGTAACTGGCATTTTCCAAAGCTGCCCTGGTTGCCGTATTATTAAAAAGAAAAAATCCTTTCCTCACTTTTTTATTTTGTAAAAAAGCATCTGCAATATTATTTAAAAAGGGCTTGCCATACATGGAGTAATATAGTTTTGGCACACCATGAAAACGGTAGTAAGGCGTAGTAGTATTTATTATTACATCATCGGGCAGGCCAGGATAACTAATGCCGCAAAAAATTATTTGTTTGCTCCCAAGCAGTTTGTATATTTTTTCATCCCACCAGGTTTTATGACGAAATTCTACTGCATTCAAAAAATTGGTATTCATGCTTTCGGTGATCAAAGTCAAATGCTCATCCACGCAGTGAAATGAAGGCGGCAGCTGGAAAAGCACCATAGCAAGTTTTTCCTTTAATCCCTTTTTTATGATAGCATAAAAATCGTCCAGCAATTTTTTTGAATTATGGAACCGGTGCGTATGTGTAATGAGTTTGGGCGCTTTTACTACAAAGCAAAAATTATCGGGACTACGATCATATAAATTTCGAAAAAAAGATAATGTCGGGAACTTGTAAAAAGTCACATTTAGTTCCAGGGTGTCAAAATGCGAAGCATAGTATTCAAACCATTTTGTGGAGGGAAGATCTTCCGGATAAAACAATCCGTTCCAATCACTATAAGAAAATCCTGAACAGCCTATTTTCCATTTCACTTAACATTTTTTTTAGTGAAAAAAATGAATCCTTAACGAATCCCTAATTTAAAATAAAATTTATTTTTATTTTAAATTGGCATTTATATTTGTAATCACAAATTAATTTATTATGGCTAAATGCACATGCACACTGTTAACATTTTTGTTTTTTTCTACAGGGTTTTCTCAACGTACGGCACCTCAAACACCTGCTCAAAATGGGTCGGTTAGTATTGGGCTTAATTCTTCAAATCAACAAAATTTGGGAGGATCAACCCTGGATGGACAGGTATTTAGGGTAAAAGCAAGTAATGATGTAGAAGGCTCTCCATTATTATTCGATGATTGGAAAAGTGGTGAAGTCACTTTAGCCAATAATGAAAAATTTGAGATAGATAAACTAAACATGGATGCGTCCCGTGATAAATTTATTTATTTAAAAAACGATACCATGTATGAATTTTTTAATGAGGTTAAAGAAGTTAAAATTAATTTAGGAAGTACAGAAGATGAATCAAAAAAATATATGGTATTTAAAGAGGGTGTAAATCCTGATAATGGAAATTTTGTGCAAGTGCTGGCATCAGGTAAGATTACGATATTTCAGGAGTATGATAAAAAACCAGAGGGAGAAAATTACTCCAATGGAATAGTGGAAAATGTCCGGAAATATGTACTACATTCCAGTAAGAGTGCATTAGTAAATAAGAAGGTAATTCCTATTAAAAGTTATAGTTCTTCTGCCCTTGAAGACCTGACTTCTGACAAAAAAACAGAAGTTGAAGCATATGTAAAACAAAATAATTTAAAACTAAAAAAAGAGAGCGATTTTCTAAAAGCGATAGATTATTATAATAGTATTGTACCGTAGTTGACGGATATATTTATTTAATACAAAAGCGTGTCAGTAGATACGCTTTTGTATTTTCTCAAGTTAATATCTTCCCTTTAAGTAACCACTATTCATTAAAAAATATGCACGAGTTAAAAAATGTGGCAAAAATTTTACTGAAAACCAGCTTGTTACATAAGGCCTGTAAAATTTAATGCTGAATTTGTTTGGAAATAAACTTTCATTCCTCCTACCTTTGCCCTCCAATTTAAAAAACTGCGGGGATAGCCGCAGCTTCATCTAAAATTAAGAACAATGAGTAAATTACATTTCACCACAAAACATGCGAACGAGGCTACCGTTAAACACAACTGGTACGTTGTAGATGGTACTAATCAAACCGTTGGTCGTATGTGTGCCAAAATCGCTGCCATTCTACGTGGTAAGAATAAGGCCTATTATACTCCACACGTTGATTGCGGAGATTTTATTATTGTTACAAACTGCGAAAAAGTGGTTTTGTCTGGCAATAAAATGGAAGACAAAAAATACCTGACTTTTAGTGGTTACCCAGGTGGACAAAAAGGAGAAACTGCAAAAAATCTGCAGGCCCGTCGCCCTGAGGTACTGATAGAAAGAGCAGTTAAAGGGATGTTGCCTAAGAATCGTCTTGGCCGCCAGATGTACAAAAAACTTTTTGTATATGCAGGTGCCGAGCATCCTCATGGTGCACAAAAACCAGCAGAATTAAACTTTAATAGAACTAAATAAATAGCTAACAGCTAATAGCAATAAGCTAACAGCTAAAAATAAAAAAATGGAAAAGCAAAAAAACGCAGTTGGCCGCAGAAAAGAAGCTGTAACACGTGTTTTCCTTAGCAAGGGAGATGGCGCCATTACAGTAAACGGCAAAGATTATAAAATATATTTCCCTTTGGTGTACCTGCAAAACCAGGTAGAAGCACCGTTAAAAACCATTGAAGCAACCGATAAATTTAATATCGTGGTAAATGCAACTGGTGGTGGTGTAAAAGGCCAGGCAGAAGCAACAAGATTAGGTATTGCCCGTGCATTACTTGAAGTTAGTGCAGATTACCGCCCTGCTTTAAAAGCTGCCGGTTTATTAAAACGTGATCCACGTGCTGTAGAGCGTAAAAAGCCAGGTCGTAAAAAAGCAAGGAAGAGCTTCCAGTTCAGTAAACGTTAAAGAAGGCTTGTAGCTATTAGCCATAAATTCTTAGCTACCATTTATAACTTAAAAACAAAAATCGCTGTACTGCTAATGGCTAACCGCTAAAGGCTAACAGCTAAACCACATAAACAATGGAAAATAACACTTCCTTACAACAGCAACTTTTAGAAGCCGGCGTTCACTTTGGTCACCTTAAGAAAAAGTGGAACCCTAAAATGCTTCCTTACATTTTTGCAGAAAAAAAAGGTATTCA
>JBDUCK010000036.1:0-16171 GCA_040003485.1 Ferruginibacter sp.
CACAAAAGTGCCGGAGAGTTTCCATTTTTTATTCAGGTCGTACAGGGCCACAACACTCATGTCATTTCTGCGGTCATATTTCGCCGGGTATTTTTCTCCAAAATTTAAAGCTGCAAATTTGCGCCAGGTATAACTGAAGGTATAGCCTATCCAACCCGTAAACCGACCTTTTACTTTATTAATGAATAATTCGGTGCCGTAGCTCCAGCCTTTTCCAAAAGTAAAATCATCTTCGGTATCGCTTAAGGTATTGGGTGTATAGCCTTCCCGGTATTCTATCTGGTTCTGCATCTGCTTGTAATAAAATTCAATGGAAGTTTCGTATGTATTGTTTTTCAGGTTTTTAAATAGTCCTGCAGCATACAGCCAGCTAAGCTGTGGCTTTACTTTATAGGTACTCGGCACCCACAGATCTGTGGGCAGTGTGGTGCCGGAATTACTCACCAGGTGAATGTATTGGAGGTTCCGGGTTACGGAGGCTTTTAAAGAAGTTTCTTCATCCAGGGCATACCTTACCGTTAGTCTCGGTTCTAAACCGCCATAGGTTTTTACGGGTTGGCCACTTTTATACACCGTACTATCCAGCCGGTTGCCGTTAACATCATTCGTATATTTTTTATATGCCCCTACCTGCTGAAAAGCGCTGTAGCGCAGGCCGGCATTTACCTGTATTTTAGGGCTCAGCTCCCAGTCATCCTGTACATACACGGCGGCTTCATGCGCAAATTTTGTTTGTGCATTCAGTGGATTAAATATCACGGAATCTTGCCTGCCGCTTACCACTGATGGCGTAAACCGGTGATAGGTATATAAAAAACCGAACTTTAATTTGTGTTTTGAATATGGATAAAAATCAAAATCCTGTTTGAGGCTTACGTCTCTGATACCGGAAGCAAGTTTAAGAGTAAAATTATTTTGGGCAGCATTAAAAGTAAAATTATAATCATTGTAAACCGCAGTAGTATTGGCAAATAATTTATTATTAAAAACATGGTTCCAGCGTAGGGTGCCGGTAGCATTTCCCCAGGGAATATTTACGCTGAGGCTTTGGCGGCCATTTACAAAATCAAAAACGTCACGGCCAAAATAACCACTCAGGTATACCCTGTCCTTTTCGCTGAATTTGTAATTGAACTTTGCATTAAGATCATAAAAATAATAACCGGAGCCATTGAACTGGTTGTCTTTTTTAATGAAGGGTTTTACCAGTGCATCTACATAAGTACGGCGGGCAGAAATTATGAAAGATGATTTATCTTTTTTTATCGGCCCCTGTATCGAAAGCCTCGAAGCAATAAGCCCAAGCCCGCCTTCCACCTGCATTTCCTGGTTATTTCCTTCCTTCATAGAAATATCCAGCACACTGGATAACCTGCCGCCATATTGTGCCGGCATACCCCCCTTTATAAGTGATACATTTTTTATAGCATCTGCATTAAAGATGGAAAAAAAACCAAAGAGATGGCCGGTATTGTACACCACTGCGTCATCCAGCATAATGAGATTTTGATCGGGGCCACCACCCCGTACGTAAATACCTGCACTCCCCTCGCCTGCATTACGCACACCGGGTAGCAACTGCACCACTTTTAGCAAATCTACTTCACCTAAAAATGCGGGCACTGCTCTTATCTGTTCTATGGGCAAAGTGATCTTTCCCATCTGGGCATTCTTTACATTGTTATCTCTTTTCCTGGCCGTAACAATTACTTCCTGGGAGAGTGCAATGCCTGTTTGTAAAGAAATATTAAGTAAAGTATCTGCCCGAAGAAAAATATTTATCACCTGGGGTTTGTAGCCGATGTGCGAACAGATTAAAGTGTAATTATTTTTATTTAAGGTGAGAGAATAAAAACCATATTGGTTACTGCTGATGCCCCTGGCATTTGCTTTAATGGAGATATTGGCACCGATGATGGTTTCTCCCGTAGCATTGTCTTTTACATAGCCGCTGATGGTGTAAGTATTTTGTGCAATCACAATCCTGCAAATGAAAAAAGAGATCAGCAATAAAAAATATTTTCTCATCAATGTTTTTGCGAAAGTTTAAAAAATAAATAGCTTATTTGGCAATTATAGAATCCTTCACTTCCCCGCAATTGATCATGCCGCCTTTATATTTCGGATGCTTTTTTCCGAGGTATGGATTTACAATTTCTGCACTGTTACTTATCCAGTTTGCCGGCACTTCATCATTAAAAGCCATCGGGCAATTTTCAAGATATAATTTGGGGCCTTCGTATTCAATGGCTTTAAAAAATGTAGGATACATCATGTCTGTAAGGCTGCTGAAATCCCGGCGCATTTCAGTGATATCTGTCTGGTTAATTAATGATGCTGCATTTGCCCTTACATCGCTGATGGTAGCCAGCACCGTTTCAAATACCATGGCTGTATCTTTTTTTAATTCTACTGTATCTATATTGCTTAATGATAAAATAAAAGCTGCAGCTTTTAGTTTTGCTGCTGCTGTGTCCGCTTCTACAAATGCATCTTTTATGCCCAGGTAATCGGTAACAACCGTATTGATGGAATTATTAAAAGAATCAGAATGTTTTTTCAGCGTGATGGGAGCCACTTTAGCTTCTTTGGGAGGAGGAGTTTTTGTTTTAAGCATAAACCAATAAACACAAAACGCAATTAAAATAATAATGAGGGTAGCAATAGTTCTTTTCATAACTTTTAAAAAATGTTTGGTCAAAGTTACGGATAGTTTCTAACCGGTTATTGCCGCCTGTAATTAAATGGCAATGGATGTATAACGCAGAAGTTTAATTTTTGTTTAGCCTGAAAGATAATTGCAGGTTCTGCAAAACCACCCGCTGGGGTAAAGATCCTTAAGGGTATGCCGTACAAGGGAGTGACACAACCATGTTGAACAAAAACCCATTGCCCGCTACACAATTACTTATATTTTGGGAACATGGCGTGAAGTTTATTTTCCGAATTTACTTATAAAATTGCATGAAGCTTTATTGAAAAGGACATATCCTCTGCGTATTCTATAATTTTAAATCCTGCAAAAAAAGATTGAATTACTTTTGCCGGAATTTCTTAATAAAAAATATTAGCAGAAATGTTGTTAGGCTTACAAAATGTAACTTTTGAATTTGGTGCAAGAACGATAGTAGAAGATGCCACCTGGCATATACAACCCAATGAGCGTATAGGTTTGATTGGATATAACGGCACAGGGAAATCTACTTTATTAAAGGTTTTAACCGGGCAATATTCCCCGGCAAAAGGCACGGTAGAAAAGGGAAAAGAAACCACTATAGGTTTCCTGCACCAGGACCTGTTAGGTTTTGATACAGAAGATTCTATCCTGGAAGTGGCATTGGGCGCATTTGAGCGTATTAAGCAATTAGAAAAAGAAATGGAAGAAGTGGGCAAAGAACTGGAGAAAACCGGGGATGAAACGCTTGCCAATGATTATGCAGAACTACTACATGAAATGGATGTGCTGGATGGTTACAGTATTCACCATAAAACAGAAGAGATTCTGCAGGGACTCGGCTTTAGCAATGCTGAGTTACACAAACCGTATAAAAATTTTAGTGGTGGTTGGCGTATGCGGGTATTGTTGGCAAAAATGATATTGCAACATCCTGATGTATTGCTGATGGATGAACCGACGAATCACCTGGATCTGCCAAGTATTGAGTGGCTGGAAAAATATTTGATCCACTACCAGGGCGCTGTAGTAATTGTAAGCCATGATCGTTTTTTCTTAGACAGAATGGTAACAAAAGTGGTAGAGCTCTACCAGCAGGAACTGCATTTTTATACCGGCAATTATTCTTATTACGAAACAGAAAAAGCCCTGCGTATAGATATGCAGAAGAAGGCGTTTGACAACCAGCAGGATTATATACGCCAGCAAGAAAAATTTGTAGAACGCTTTAAAGCCAAAGCCAGCAAGGCCGCAGCCGCACAGAGTATTGTAAAACGGCTTGATAAAATTGAGCGTATAGAAGACGTAAACATTGAAAGGCCGAACATGAAAATAAATTTTGCCGTGGAAAAACAGCCGGGCAAAATTATCTGTACACTGAAACATGTAACTAAAAATTTTAAAGACGTACACATTGTAGAAAATACCGGCGCAGAAATAGACCGTGGTGATAAGATTGCATTGATAGGTGCTAACGGTAAGGGTAAATCGACCTTACTTCGCATTATTGCAGGCACAGAAACTTTTGAAGGCCAGCGGGAATGGGGACATAATGTTATAGAATCATTTTATGCACAGCACCAACTGGAAGCACTGAACCAAAACAATGATGTGCTGGAAGAACTGAAAGATGCCGGTAGCGGAAAAAACGATTTAGAACTTAGAAGCCTGTTGGGCGCTTTTTTATTCAGCGGCGATACCGTAGAGAAAAAAATTAAAATATTAAGTGGGGGTGAAAAAGCCAGGGTGGCCCTGGCAAAAACCATTGCCAGCAAAGCAAACTTTTTAATGCTTGACGAACCTACAAACCACCTGGATATTCACTCGGTAGATCTGCTGGTGCAATCATTGAACAAATATGAGGGAAGCCTTATTTTAGTAAGTCACGATCGATATTTTATAAGCCAGCTTGCAAATAAAATATGGGAAATAGAAGACCGCAAAATTCGGGAGTTTAAAGGCACTTATGCCGAATGGGAAGATTGGAAAGAGCGTCGCATTAAGACAGAAGCTGAAGCAAAAAAAGGGGAAAAGGCTTTATTGAAAAATGAAAGGCCCGAAGTAAAAGTGGAGAAGGTTGTACAGCAAAAACCGGTAGGCAGTGATAATAAAAAAAAGCTGGAGAAAATAAAAACACAAATAGCACAATTAGAAGATAAACTTGCCCGGCTTAATAAAAATAAAACCGATTTAGAAAACTCTCTGGCTGCGCCGGAAATTTATAACGATAAGAATAAATTTCTGCATGCAGAAGCCAATTACAATAAAGCCGTAAAAGACCTGGCTGATGCCAATACAGAATATGAAACCGCATTTGAAAAAATGATGGAGCTGGAAGAAAACGTATAAGCGCTCCCCTTTTCATTGTTAATTCTTCCCCTATTTATTAAATCATTTTTAAAGGTATTTAATTAAGGCATTACTTATAGCCTTGGCATACTATTCGTATGCTATAACCAGTATAATAATAGAAGAATGGTTCTTAACAGATAAGGATCAATTAGCATTTGTTATTTAAATGTGAAACCGCTTTTATTACAATTAACTTTAGGGTTAATAGGCGTCTAACTAAATGAAACAAATCATTTTAAATAAAATAAAGTCAATGAAAAATAATCTTACCTCCCTGAAAAAAAGCTACCCACGTTTTATTATGGTAGCTTTTGCAAGCATGCTTTTTATACAAAGCAATGCTCAAAACCGTGACAGACATGGCGGCGGTGATCATCAAAGAAATTCTTCATCTAACGGTGTATCTCAAAGCCAGGTTCGCCACGAGCAAACCAGGAACAACTTTCCACAGTCAAATAATAATGGTATCCAACGTCAAAGAAGGGATGTTAATACCAGCAGGCCTTCCAATCCCCAGGTAAATAATAATCCTGGTAACAGGCAGAGAAGTTATACTCCTTCTACCAATAATATTACTCAACGCCCCGGACAGGCAAGGCCAAGGGAAATAGTGCATAACAACACCACTATTAACCGTACCAATATATATGAAAACCGTTCTAGTAATCATGCTTACGGAAGACCCGGATATAATAGTAATTACAGAAGGCCTGTGTACAGTGCAAATAACCCAAGCTTGAGATATAGTGGTAATAATTTTTACCGGAGAAACAGCATTGTTACCTCATTTCCTTATGGATATCAAACCATAAATTATGGTGGTTACGGTTACCGTTATTGCCAGGGGAATTATTACCGCCCTTATAATAATTCTTTTATAGTGGTTGGTGCCCCAATAGGTATATTTATAAACACCCTTCCTTTTGGTTACAGAAGAATAGTAGTAAGAGATAACCCTTATTATTATTATAATGGTACTTATTACGATCAGAGAGCTGATAATAATTACAGCGTTGTGGCCCCCCCGTTAGGTGCAGTAGTAGAGAGCATCCCTGAAGGATATGAAACAATTGTAGTGGACGGTCAGACTTATTACAATGTAGATGGCGTACAATACAAGCCTGTAGTACAGGATAACGGCGAGATATGGTACGAAGTAATAAAAGTTAATTAAAAAGAATGATAAGAATATTTAAAAAAAAATGGCCGGGCTTTGTAGCCGGCCATTTTTAATATCTCCATTACTCTTCTAACTTTCTTTAGGCTCTTCACTTGCCTTCACTTCTTCTTTTACTTCGGGCTTATCTTTAATAGCTTTACCAAGCTCGTTCACTTTTTTCTTTTGTGCCCTTGGTGCAAACATTACCAGCATCCTCTTACCTTCCATTTTAGGTAACCCTTCCAGGGCACCGGTATCTTTAAGCCTGTCTGCAAATTTTAATAATAATAATTCGCCCCTTTCTTTAAACATAATGGCACGGCCTTTAAACTGTACATGCGCTTTTACCTTATCCCCTTCTTTCAAAAACTTTTCCGCATGCTTTACTTTAAATTCAAAATCGTGGTCATCTGTATTTGGCGTAAAACGAATTTCCTTAACCTCGCTGGTCTTAGATTTCGCTTTCATTTCTTTTTTCTTCTTCTTCTCTTCGTACAAAAATTTATTGTAATCAATAATTCTGCATACTGGCGGGTTAGCACCCGGAGAAATTTCTACCAGGTCGAGTTGCTGCGTTTTAGCCATTGCGTTAGCCTCGGCTAATGAGTAAACACCTGGTTCAATGTTTTCGCCAACTAATCGCACGTCAGGTGCTTTTATCATGTGGTTGGTACGGTGCTCCTGTTGTTGTTCTTTTTTAAAACGAGGGTTAAAAACTCCCCTCGGTGCTCTTGGTGGAAATGCCATTTACTTTTTTTAATTTACAATGTTGTTTTTTATTAAACGAGCTTTTACAACTTTGATCATCATCGTTGTGTCACTCACTTGTACTTTTTGTTGTTTATTCAGCTCTTCAGTTCTAAAATTTTTATCAAACGGAAACTTTACTGATAAATTTCTATATCTCTTCTACTTTTGCATCGTCACTATCTCTTCTTTCTTTAATCTCGGCCGAAATTTCTTTTAAAAATTCATCAATATTTTTTGTTCCCATATCTCCCTTTCCCTGTCGGCGGATAGAAACCATGTTCTCATTCATTTCTTTTTCACCAATCACCAGCATGTAAGGCACTTTCATTAATTCTGTATCCCTTATTTTCTTGCCAATCTTTTCGTGACGCTCATCTATTTCCACACGAATATCTGCATTTTTCAGCGTTTGCAAAATAGAATTTGCATAATCCATAAATTTATCGCTTATCGGCAATATTTTTACCTGCAAAGGCGCCAGCCATGTTGGAAATTTTCCAGCATACTGTTCCAGCAAAAAACCTATAAACCTTTCATGTGTACCCAATGGCGCCCTGTGAATGATCAAAGGTGTTTCGGTTTTATTATCCTGTGTTGTATATTCCAATTTAAAGCTACGCCCCTGGGAAAAGTCAACCTGGTTAGTTGCCAGTGTAAATTCCCGCCCGATGGCACTGTAAATCTGCACGTCAATTTTAGGCCCATAAAATGCAGCTTCATCCTGCACCTCTACATAAGGAATATTTGATTCTGTCAGTACATTTCTTACCATTGTCTCCGTCTCTTTCCACAACTCTGGTTCATTGACATATTTTATACCAAGTTTTTCCGGTGAATGTAAAGAAAGGCGCATCACATATTTTTCTATCCCGAATATTTTAAAATATTTAAGGTACATATTATTTACCGCCCTGAATTCGTCATTGAATTGCTCTTTGGTGCAGTAAATATGTGCATCATTCATGTGCAGGCACCGAACTCTCATTAGCCCAAATAATTCACCACTTTGTTCGTAACGGTACACTGTGCCGTATTCAGCAATACGGTATGGAAGATCACGGTAACTCTTTGGCTCCGCTGCATATATTTTATGATGATGAGGGCAGTTCATTGATCTCAGATAATATTTTTCACCATCCATTTCCATCGGTGGGTACATACTATCAGCATAATAAGGTAAATGCCCGCTGGTCAGGTACATTTTTTCTTTAGCAATGTGCGGTGTTACTACTCTTTTATACCCTGCCGCATTTTCAGTTTCTTTTGCAAGTTTTTCCAGTTCTTCAATAATGATAGTTCCATTAGGCATCCACATGATTAATCCCTGGCCAACATCATCATCCATGGTATAAATGCCCAGCTCTTTGCCGAGTTTACGATGGTCTCTTTTCTTTGCTTCTTCCAGCATTAATAAATATTCATCCAGTTCTTTTTGCGCCGGAAACGATACCCCATACACCCGGGTAAGCTGTTTGTTTTTTTCATCACCCTTCCAGTATGCGCCGGCCACACTGGTTAATTTAACTGCTTTAATAATACCGGTAGCAGGTATATGTGGACCCCGGCATAGATCAGTAAACCCACCCTGGGTGTAAAAAGTAATTTCGCCATCGGTAAGATTACCCAATAGATCTAATTTGTATTCGTCTCCCTTATCTGAAAAATATTTCAGGGCATCAGCCTTACTTATTTCTTTTCGCTGGTAAGCATTATTCTGCTTCGCAAGTTCGCTCATCTTTTTTTCAAGCTTTGCCAGGTCGTCTTCTGTCATTTGCCTGTCACCCAGATCCATATCATAATAAAAGCCTCTATCAATAGCCGGACCTACCCAAAATTTTACACCGGGAAACATTGTTTCTACAGCCTCTGCCATTAAATGCGCCGTAGAATGCCAGAAGGTGGATTTTGCATCCGCATCATCCCAGGTTAGTAATTTTAAAGAAGCATCATCATTAATGGGTCTGGTGGCATCCCATACCTGCCCGTTAATATTTGCTGCCAATACTTTTCTTGCCAACCCTTCGCTGATTGATTTTGCTACTTCAAGTGCGGTTGTTCCCTTTGAATATTCTCTCACAGAACCATCGGGTAATGTTATATTTATCATGATTTATCTAAGTTCATTATATTTTTAGAACTGCAAATTTAACGAACTCTTAGCTAAGGGAAAATTAATCTAAAATATCTTTGATTTAATAAACCGCAAGCGGCTAAAATTGTACATAGGTTATGAAAAAAAGGTTACTGTCTGTTATTTTCTTTTTATTTTTTTCACTTTGCATGTTTGCCCAAAACTTCAGTGGGCAATGGAAGGGTGTTTTTTTTGATAAAAGCGTATCCTTTGTGGGCTTTGGCGGCAATCAGTGCGATTATGTATTAGACCTGGAATGTAAAGGGAAAGCTGTAACAGGATACTCATACACCTATTTTACTGATGGAGGCAAAAGGTATTATACGATCTGTAAACTGGAAGGATTTTTAGATAAAAAGAAAAAATATATTGAAGTAAAAGAAACAGAAAGAACAAAAACGAATGTGCCCGCTGAAGTAAGAAACTGTTTCCAGATACATCAACTTACCTATACAAAAATAGATAACGAAGAAACACTGCAGGGAACGTGGATACCGGTTCCTAACCAGGGCGGAAATTGTGGCTTTGGCGTCACAACACTTAGCAGGAGAAACCTTCAAAACAGTTTTCCTAACTTCAACAAAAATGCTGCTAAAACAATTCCACAGAAAAAAAGTGCTACTAAAGATAAACCTGCACTGGTAAAAAACTTTACGAAAAGTGCACCGGTTATTACACATACACAAACTGCTAAAGAACCGGTGCTTATCCCAAACAGGGACAGTTTTTTAAGACAGGAACCTGTTTTAAAAGATGTTCCTAAAAAGATAACAGCCCCTTCTTTTAATTTTGAAAAAAGGAATAATACCCTGCTAAAAACAATTGAGGTAGATAATGAATCTATTAAAGTAGACCTGTATGATAATGGTGAAATAGACGGCGATAGTATCTCATTATTTTACAATAATAAATTATTGCTATCCCATAAAAGATTATCTGACAAAGCTATTACCTTAAATATCCCTGTAGCACAAGATGATGGAGTAAATGAACTGGTAATGTATGCCGAAAATTTAGGATCTATTCCCCCAAATACAGCATTGATGGTAGTTACAGACGGAAGTAAACGTTACGAAATACGGATCACTTCCGACTTACAAAAAAGTGGTGCAATAAGATTTTTGCATAAGAAGGTGAATCCAAATTAAGATTTATAAAGTTTACAGCCCTCTTCGCATTTCTATCATGTGCCTGGCAAAGCCTGCTTTTTCATAAGCCTTAATGGCGCCGGCATTGCCATCGTAAACATCCAACCTCAACTCTGTAATACCTTGTGCAAGGGACCAGGTTTTCAGCACCTCAATAATCATATTATTTATACCCTTGCCACGATACTGAGGCAGGGTGTACATAAATCCCAGGTAGGCATGTTGCTGATGCTGTAAATAAGGTTTTGAGTTTTCAATGCGGGCATAACCACTGCTTATTATGTCGGAGTTAAACTCTGCAACTAAAAGTTCAATATGTGCAGCAGCAATCATTTCTTCTATATTGTAATATTGAGTTTGGCCTTTTTTTAAAGTACTGTCAAACGGGCGTTCGGCATGTATAACCCCTTGCTCAAAGGTCAGCAATACGGGTAAATCTTTTGTGGTAGCTTTTCTGATAATTATATTTTCCATTGAAAATTGTAGAAGTAAATAATTTCTATAATGAATAAAGCATCCTATTTATTAATTATAACTTACAATAAAATTAGGTATTGCTTTTTATTATTTATTAAAAAATAGCAGAACTGAATTTTTATTTACAAAAAAATGACTACCTGTTGTGATAGTCATTTTAAATTTATACACGCATGTAAATAATGCTGGCGGATTATTTTTGCGACCGCAACTTTTGATCACCTATATTCCTGAAGAAGCTCTATTTAGAACTCAGATCTGCCCTGTACTTCAGCATTTCACTCCAGCGGCTTTCTACACACTCTGAATATACTTTAAGATAATCATCAAATGCACTGGCGCCGTTGGCGGTATTATATCTTTCTTTAAATGGTTTACGGTAGTCTTTTTCCAATTCTTTCAACCCATTTTTTAACCTGGTAACAATTGTCAATTGTGGTGCGCCAGAACTCATAGCTTCGTACACGGCTATACTTTCGTTACCCGCCGTCCATGCTGCTTTTGATTTTTTTAGTTCTTCTTTAAACTTGTCTACCATGCCGGGCTTAAGGTAAATATGCCCAATGATAATATTATCTGCCCAATCCGTTAGTTTAACGGTACTGAGTTCTTCATTGTAAACTCCAAAAGACGAGCTCCCCCTGTCTGTAAGATATGGGGCCACCATTTTGTCCCAGTCAGCGGTATGTTCCTTGCTGATATCTCCCCTGGTATCCAGCGTGGCCCAGCTATTCGGCCCTTCAGTAATGTGAAAGCCACCTGCGTCAGGCCCGGAAGAAATTTCAAATACCCGCCATTTCCAATTGCCGGTGTGATACTTTTGAGCATGGGCCGCAAGGCCTTTTTCAAATTCGGCGCTTTTGTCTATTTTGGGAAATACCCTGTCTGCACTTACTACATTTTGTGCCCGACAAATAATAAACAAAGGACTGAGCATAAAAAGAACTAACAACTTTTTCATGATAAGTAATTTAATGATGAATGCCTTTCGGCAAAAAAGAAATTTAAGGAATTTAGGTCACAGCGGAGTTTTGTAAGGCCGGATGAAATAGAAAAGTACAAATCAAATGTTAGAATTGCAAGGGTAAAAATTCATTCGTTCGGTTGACTACCAATTTAAAATAGAAAGGCTGTAAAATAAAATGTACTTATGATACAATTTATTTTACAGCCTAAAGATTATTCAGTTGTAATTTGTTTATTCTATGTCTTCCCCATCATCTTTTTTCTCTTCTTCCTCATTGCTTTCATCATTTATAAGGTCTTCCATAGCAATATCTTTCTGCAGATCTTCTACAACTGCTGTATCCGCCTGCAAAGCATCTGCCTCATGGCTGATGATTACTTCTTCCAGCTCTTCATCCTTTTCGTCCAGTTGTGTAATGGCAGCTATAGAATCGCCTTCATCTACTTTAATTAAACGCACGCCTTGTGTGGCACGGCTTTGCTCACTTATTTTGTTTACAGCCATACGTATGGTAATGCCGGATACACAGGTTATCATCAGATCTTCTTTTTCGGTAACATCCAGTAACCCAACCAGGCCGCCAGTCTTATCTGTCACCTTTATCGTTTTTACACCTTTTCCACCACGGTTAGTAATACGGTAGTTTGCTTCCTTAGTTTCAGGATCATCCAGGAAGGTACGTTTGCCATATCCTTTTTCGCTTACCACCAATACCGTTTTGGTTTTATCTTCTTTATTTACACAGATCATTCCTACAACCGCATCGTTTGTTTCATCTACCTCTATCCCTGCAACACCAATACCACCACGGCCTGTGGCCCTTACCTTACTTTCCGGGAAACGGATGGCACGGCCACTTTTAACGGCCATCATAATTTCGCAATTGCCATCGGTCATTCTTGCTGCTATCAGTTGATCGCCATCTAAAATATTTATGGCATTAATACCATTCTGACGTGGGCGGCTAAAGTCTTTTAATTTAGATTTATTAATGATACCATTCTTGGTACACAACACGATGTAATGCCCGTTCACGTATTCCTCATCATCAAAATTTTTCACATCAATAATTGCTCTTACTTTATCATCTGCCGGAATCTGTATCATGTTCTGCAAAGCACGCCCTTTGCTGGTGCGGTCCCCTTCTGGTATCTGGTACACTTTAAGCCAGAAGCATCTTCCTTTTTCTGTAAAGAAAAGTAAAGTATGATGAGTGCTTGCTACAAATAAATGCTCTATAAAATCTTCCTGGCGGGTGCTGCTACCCTTAGCCCCCCGGCCACCACGGCGCTGCTGACGGTAATCATTAGCCGAAGTTCTTTTTATGTAACCTAAATTAGAAATGGTAACCACCACATCTTCTTCTTCTATAAGGTCCAGCATATTTATTTCATCATCTGCATATACTATTTCCGATTTGCGGGCATCACCAAATTTTGCTTTTACTTCCAGCAGTTCTGTTTTAATAATGTCAAAACGCAGGCCTTCGTTTGCGAGTATTTCTTTCAGCCTTTCTATCAACTTCATTATCTCTGCATGTTCTTCTCTTATCTTATCAATCTCCATACCGGTAAGGCGTTGCAAACGCAGTTCCAGTACAGCTTTTGATTGTATTTCACTCATGCCGAAACTGGTCATTAATCCATCCTGTGCAATATTTGGTGTGGCACTTTCCCTGATCAGTTTTATCACCGCATCAAGGTTATCCAGGGCAATAATATACCCTTCTAAAATATGTGCTCTTTCCTCTGCTTTGCGCAATTCATACTTGGTACGGCGTACTACCACTTCATGCCTGAATTCAATAAATTCTGAGATAAGGTCTTTTACATTTAAAATGCGGGGCCTGCCTTTTACCAGGGCCACATTGTTTATGCCGAAAGAAGTCTGGAGTTCAGAATGCTTATACAATTGATTAATAATAACCTGGGCAACCACATCTTTTTTAAGTTCTATTACAATCCGGGTTCCTTCTTTATTGTTACTTTCATTGTTTACATCGCTTATTCCTTCAATAACTTTATCATTGATAAGCTCACCGATTTTTTGCGTAAGTGTATCCCTGTTTACCTGGTAAGGTATTTCGATGATGATGATCTTCTCTCTCCCCTTTGTATCTGTCTCAATGTTGGTTTTGCCTCTCAGTACTACCCTGCCCCGGCCGGTAAGCAATGCAGCTTTCACACCTTCATAACCATAAATTGTTCCACCCGTAGGGAAATCCGGCGCTTTTACATACTTGATGAGTTCTTCTATATCAATTTCTTTATTATCAATATAAGCAATACAACCATCAATTACTTCGCTGAGGTTGTGCGGCATCATGTTAGTAGCCATACCCACAGCTATACCGCTACTTCCGTTTACCAGCAACTGCGGAATGCGTGTAGGCAACACCGTGGGTTCTTTTAAAGAATCATCAAAATTCAGTTGATAGTCTACCGTGTCCTTATCAATATCTTCAATCATGGCTTCGGCAAACTTCTCCATACGTACTTCGGTGTAACGCATAGCAGCCGGCGGATCTCCATCCTGACTACCAAAATTACCCTGCCCATCAATAAGGGTATACCGCATGGCCCAGTCCTGCGCCATACGCACCATAGTGAAATATATAGAAGCATCCCCATGCGGATGATATTTACCCATTACTTCACCCACTATACGGGCCGATTTTTTATAGGGCCTGTTGCTGTAATTGGCCAGTTCAATCATGCCAAATAAAACCCTTCGGTGAACAGGTTTAAAACCGTCCCTTACATCAGGAAGTGCCCGTCCTACAATTACACTCATCGAGTAATCAATATAGGAACTCTTCATCTGTTCTTCAATATTTACCGGGATAATTTTGCCCCGGTTAATGAAGTCATTCTCTGGTAGTTCGTCGTTATTCTCTTCGTTATTTGCCATATAATTTTATAGGCTGCGAAACTAACGAATTTTGCCCGCTTTTCCGTATCAAAGAAGGGCTTTTACAGCCAAGTTTTACACAATTTTTTAATGATTGTGGAGAAGTGTTTTTGTTACCGGCATTAGAGCCGGGATTGAGCACTGTTTTCGCCGTGGCGGGACTAACTTATACCATCTAAACACAATCCGAGTGTTCTTATGATTGCACTACCATTGTTCTGAAAGTGAGATTTATTCTTGGATGAGTAATTTTTTTTGTAGGTGGCAAACGGTGCAGCCAATTGCTTTGTGTAGCATCTTTCATTACCAGCAGGCTGCCGTTTTCCAAAACAAGCGAAACGCTTTCTTTAGTCTGTTTATGACGAAAAGAAAATTTTCTTTCAGCGCCAAAGCTCAATGATGCGATGGCAGTATTTTCTCCTAACGCTTTTTCATCATCACTATGCCAGGCCATGCCTTCATCGCCGGTATGATACAAATTCAACAGGCAGGAATTAAATTTTGCACCCGTTTTTTCTTCTACCATTTTATTTAATTCTGCCAGTTCTTTTGTCCAGGGTAAGGCTTGTTTGGTGGTGTTAGAATAAGTATATGCATAACCATCATCGCCATACCAGGCCACTTTTCTTTTGGTAATAATATGCCTGCCAAAAATAATAGCCTCATCATTTTTCCAGGCAATGGTCTCCATCAACATTTTAAAATAATAATTTGTCTCGTGCTGTGCCAGAAGTTTTCCAAAATAATTTACTGTGCCATCTTTGGGTAGTAAATTTAATTTTTCGTCTGTATAATTACTAAATAGGTCCATCACGGTTTTGTTTATTTATAAGTTGCCTTTTCCACTTTTCATAATGTACACTCATACAATGCCCGCAAGGTCGGTAGCCTTGTGCAATGGCTTCTTCTTTTGAAATAAAAAATACCCGGTTTTGTTCATTCATCCGCTTACCAGAGTTACAATACAGTGTACCAAAAATTTTTAATTTCCTGTTTCCTGCAAAGCAGATTTTACGGTTTTTTATTTTACACATCAGATCTGCAACAGGTATGTTTGTATGCCTTACCATTCAAATTAAAATATATTTTTATGATAAAGCAATTTCGCAAAGAATAGCTGATAATTCAGCTGGCTTACTGAAAAATGGTGAATGGCTCGCCGGTAAACTATATACTTTTTCGCAGGGCATTTCAGTGTACATCTTTTTTTGAATGAAGGGCGTCACTGCTTTGTCTTCGGTACATTCAATATACACCCTTGGCACTCTTCCATAATTTTCTTGTGTTAAATGCAGCGGTGTTATGCCGGATTCTACAGGCTCGTGGCTTAATAATAATTTTGCAAGTTCTGTTATATAGTCATCGCAGTCTGCATACAATCCTTCTTTATAAATTTCCTGCTGCAAGGTATGAGCATTTAATTGTTCATACATGGTTACATAAGGTTTCAATACGCCGCCTGTATCCTGCACAGAATAGTCTCTCTGCGTTTTTCCGTGGGGTATTAAATAGGCTGCCAGGTAAACTAATTTCTCAATTTTATCAGGCCGGTATTCCGCCGCCTGGGAAATCATGATGCCGTTTTTGCTATGCCCTACCAGTA
>JBDUCK010000037.1:0-16122 GCA_040003485.1 Ferruginibacter sp.
GGGCCATGGGCCTTACCCAACAAAAGAATTCGGTAGATACCATCAAAGAAATTGTAAACCTTTTGCTGATGAAAGGAAGCATTGGCAAACCCGGTGCAGGCACCTGCCCGGTACGTGGTCACAGCAATGTACAAGGCGACAGAACAGTGGGCATTTTTGAAAAACCTGGTAAAGACCTGCTGGAGGGGATTGAAAAATTTTACCGGTTTACACCGCCTTCGGCTCATGGGTACGATACGGTAAACAGCATTCATGCTATGCATGAAGGAAAAGCCACGGTATTTTTTGGAATGGGTGGCAACTTTCTCTCTGCCACACCAGATACCACTTACACAGCGCAGGCCATGCGTAATTGCAAGATGACGGTACATGTGTCTACTAAACTTAACCGTAGTCACCTGGTGCATGGCGAAGAAGCGTTTATACTTCCCTGTTACAGCCGAAGTGATGTGGATAATACCGGCGGTAAAGAACAATTTGTAAGTTGCGAAAATACAACCGGCGTGGTGCAAATGTCAAAGGGTGTATTGAAGCCGGTTTCAAAACAACTGATGAGCGAGACTGCCATTGTTTGCGAACTGGCAAAAGCCACGCTGGGGGGAAAGTCAAAAGTGCCATGGGATAGCTACGAAAAAGATTATGATGGAATCCGCAATGCTATAGAAAAAGTATTGCCGCATATTTTTATCAGTTACAATGAGCGGGTAAGATTACCGGGCGGTTTCTACCTGCCCAATGCAAACCGGGAAGGTAATTTTGAAACTGATTTAAAAAAGGCGTTCTTCAATATTGGAAGGGTGATCTATGAACCTTTGCAAAAAGATGAACTGATGATGATGACCATCAGGGCGCATGACCAGTTCAACACCACTATCTACGGCCTTAACGACCGCTACCGTGGAATTTATAACGAACGAAGGGTCATCTTCATGAACCAGGCAGATATAAATGCACGGGGATTAAAAGAAAAAGATGTGGTGGATATTTTCAACCATGATGATGGCAAAGAAAGAGCAGCCCATCGTTTTTTAGTAGTAGCTTATCCTATACCGGCAGGGTGCTGTGCAACATACTATCCTGAAACAAATGTGCTTGTTCCCATCAGCAGCGTTGCCCTAAAAAGCAATACGCCCACATCCAAAGAAGTAAGGGTAACTATTCAAAAACACCCGCCTGCTTAGCCCGTACATGATATTGGGAGAGTAAGAAATTAATTTCTTTAAAGTTATTCATCACCTTTAATTTGCTGTTGATAGTAATACCGGGCAGCGGCAAAGATTGAAGCGGAATATCTTGGGCGGTGAAACGACCTGGCTGCATGAGTGTGATGCTACCAACAGCATCGAAAAATTTTCTGCGTTTATTGATGATCTAATCAGGTGGTGAGAATAAATACCTGGTCTTAGCTGAAATTCCTTTGATCTTGGGCAACTCCTTTTTTAGCCGTATGTACTCGTGCAAAATAATTTCATAAGGATTATAGGTATGAATATTATGAGTGATCCCATAAATGGCGGGTTCAACCTCTTTGGCGTAGGTACCAAACAGGTGATCGTAGATCAGTGTTATTCCTCCAAGGTTTTTATCAATATATTGGGGGTTTATGCCGTGATGCACCCGGTGATTGGACGGCGTATTAAAGATTCTGTCAAGTATTCCGAGCTTGCGGATTTTTTCTGTGTGGACCAAAAAATTTTGAATAGCTGTAATTGACTCAAAAAACAAAACCATTTCCGGCGGAATCCCAAATAAGCAAAGGGGCGACCAAAACAAAAACCGGTAAAAGACATGTAAAAAATTATTTCGAAATCCGGTAGAAATATTAAAATATTCGGAGGAGTGGTGTGTCACATGAGCTGCCCAAAAAATTCTTGTCCTATGTCCAAGCCAATGATAATAATAGTGACAAAATTCACAACCCATAAAACCAATGATCCATAACCACCAGGTTAGCCCGGGTTTGAAAAATGAAAAATAATAGAAGAAGGAATAAACACTGAAAGCGATCCCCTTCACTGATAAGCCCGTTATTAAATAAAAAAGACCAAGCAGAAAATTGGCTTTTACATCTTTTATCATTTTTTTCTCCGGTGCATGCGTAATTACCAGCGTAATTTCGATGGCAAAAACAGAGAGCATTAAAATTACCCCAATAACATTGAATGTTAGCATGATCTAAAAGTTGGTGTCTTTCTAATAAATTCTTTCATATTTACTGTTGTTAAGCGGTGGTGAACTAACAAATGAATTCCCTAAACTGATATTTTTACCGGGGGTAGAATTTAATTTTTGCATAGAGCGATTTGTAATGAGCGATTTGATAAAATCGGGCAATAAAGAAAATACGATTATATAACATTTATTAAGTTTTCCCGGAACAATAACCTGCTTTTTTCTGAACAATCCATCAATAGCTATCGGAGCAACTTTTTCTGGGGAGAAACTGGAATTGCGGATCAGCCAATTTCCATTTTCAATTACAGATCGAACGGAGCTGTTTGTATTCATCGGACCAGGGCATAAAACACTTACATACACCCGGTCCTTCTTCAGCTCTTTGCGTAAACTGTTTGAGAAATAATAAATAAAAGATTTTGTAGCCCCATACACCTGTTTTTTGGGTAAAGGGAAAAAAGATGCAAGGCTTCCTACGTTTAAAACATAGGCAGGACGATTCTTTTTCAGCATATCGATGAACAGGTGGGTGATAACTGTTGTGGCAAGTACATTCAGTTTGATCTGTTTTTCAAACAATTGAATATTTCCTTCTGAAAATAAGCCAGTACTGCCATTACCGGCATTGTTTACCAGAATATTTACCTGCAGGCCCCGGGCCTTTACCTCGTTAAAAATTTCGTGACAACTTTTTTCTTCACAGAGGTCTTTTTCAATAGCCGTGACTTTTACGGCGTAATTTTCTTTTATAAATTTAGCAAGATCTTGTAATTCAATCCCAGGTAATGCTACCAGTATAAGATTCATTTTTCGCTGTGCACATTCTATAGCAAGGGCTTTACCAAATCCTTCGCTTGCGCCTGTAATTAAGGTATAAAAATGATCAATCATAATTATTGTTTTTTAAAAAAATAATTGTTTTCTGCAATGCTTCGTCGAGGGGAGTAATGCAATAGTTAAGATCCTGTATTGCTTTTCTGCTGGAGAATGTATAGTTACAGAAAACATGATCAACTGATTTTACGGTAAAACGAATTGGAACTCCCAAAACTTTGTAAGTCAGTTTCTGTAAACCGGCCCATGTTTTAATGGTGCCTTTTGACAGCTTGATAATATAAGCGTTGCAGTGTGCAAGTGTCCTGATCCGGTGAAAGAAGTCATAATAGGAAATGTTTATTCCGCCTAAAATATATTTCTCCCCGCTACGGCCTCTTTCCATAGCCAGGATATGACCGTTTACAACATCATCTGCAAATGCAAAGCAAACACTGAAATTACCTGGTGACGGAATAAAAGTGATTCTTTTTTTCAGAAATGTATTGATAATAGCATTGGCAGTAAGGGAATGAGAAACATTTCCGGGGCCATACACTTTTGACGGCGAAACAATGACAACATTCATTCCTTCTTTTACATAATTGACAACAACATCCTCAGCCTTCTTTTTTGAAAGATCATAATCAATAACAAAATCAATTAAGCGGGGATCATTTTCTTCCAGCGGTTTATTTAACGTAGGACCAATTACTCCAGAAGAACTCGTGAAAACTGTTTTCTCAACTCCTGATTCTAAAGCAGCATCCAAAACATGCCTGGTTCCTTCAACATTCACATCATAAAAATCAGAAGGGTCTTTCGCCCACACCCCAACCTTGGCCGCAGTATGATATACCTGTATGCAGCCATTCATAGCAGCCATCAAACTCTCTTTGTTCAAAATGTCACCTTTAAATACAGTTATATTTGGATGTCGCAGAAATTCCTCCGAAGACGAAGGGCGTACAAGGGCATGAACCTCATTGCCAAGGTCAGCAAGTTTATTTGCCAATTTATTACCCAGGTATCCGGAGGCTCCGGTTATTAAAATTTTCATATCTCTTGGAATTATCGATATTATTTTTTCTTAAAAAACGTATCTCATAGGGAACTGTCAATGCTAAATGAATAAAGATAGCAGGCCATACAGCTCCTTGCCATATACATAAACAGCAAAGCAATATACCAAACGGAATGCAGGCAATTACTTCATCTCTTCCATTAACAATGTGCAATAAAGAATAGAGAGTAACATTAAGAAGAATTGCTAAGGCCGGGCCTAAACTAATGATAGAATCATTAAGCAAATATCCCCTGAACCAACTTTCGTAAACACAAATAAATAATATGCGGATGATAAAATAGACTAGGATAAATTTAATTTCGGGAAATGCATCAGCCCGAAAGTTTGCAGCAGACTTGCCATATTTTTTTTCTGCAATTCGTGGAGAAACAAACAATAAAAGGATAAATAAAAGTAATGTTACCCAGGTTGACGGATTGTCCATGGTATCACTACGATAAAGCACAAATGAATATGAATGATCAAAAATAAAGGGAACAAAACCAAAAAGGATTATACCTCCGATATGCAGTACAACAAGCATGGCGGGGTTAGAAACAAGACCCTTATCATCGAACAACCGAAGCCCCTGTTTTGCTTTACTCAGCCATAACAGTAGGGCGAATAAAAGATAGCTTATTGAATAGAATAATATTAAATAATACTTGCAGCTCATTGATGGTTGACTTTTTCTTATAATCGGCTATTTAGCTAATTAATAATTGGTTCAATGATGTAAATCTATACATCGAAAGTTTTTATTCCTAATGGAATACTGCTATAAACCCGGGAAATATTTGCATTAATTACAAAAAAATATAACAATCCTTCACATTTTAGGAAATACTGCTAAAATTGTCATTTCGTATGGGCCATAGGTAAAAAATGGACAATTTTTGGCGCTCTTGGTAACGTAATTTTTAAAAAAATTTTGCTATCACGGACCACAGCCCATTCTCTGACTTGTTGCGAACCACGGACTCTTGTTAGCGTAGCTATTATAATGTTTTCAAAAATCTAAAATGATCAGTTGCTTTCTTGGAGCGGCCGGCCTGATACCTGGCTTACAACTTTTCAATTATTGTAAATGACCAATAAGGGCATAAAAATTACATTTTTTTAAAGTTATTCATCATCTTTAATTTACTGCTGGTAGTGAGACCAGGCAACGACGAAGATTGAAGCTGAACAACCACGGCGACGGAAATGGTAACACATACCTTGCAGGCGTGGATTTTAAAACTATCTTTCTAAAATATTAATCCGTTGATTTGTGCAACTGCATAATGTTTAATATTAAAATACAGGATTAAAATTTATTTTTGAATATGGCCACTGTAGATTGCAAAAACTGTCATAGTAATTTTGAAGGAAAATTTTGCCCTCACTGCGGGCAAGCGGCCAGCACCCACCGCATTAATGCTTTATACTTTTTGCATGACCTCCCACATTCTGTGCTGCATATAGATAAAGGCTTTCCTTTCACTTTTTATCAACTGGTAAAGCGACCTGCCCGGGCTTTGGGAGATTACCTGGCTGGCCGCCGGGTTAGTTACGACCGGCCTTTAAGTTATGTCCTCATCATGTCTGCAATCAGCGTGCTGATAGTAAGCCGTATACGATCATATATGCACGAGCTGGAGCATGCCGGTACACCGTTGATTCACACTTCTTTTTTATCCCATTACCAGGCTATTTTTATTTTTTTGATGATACCACTTGCCGGAATCATCACCTGGCTGGTCTTTCGCAAAGACAAATATAATTTTTGGGAACACATTCTTATCAATACTTACCTGGCTGCCCAACTGAATGTACTCCTGGTGCTGATAAATCTCTTTTCACTTCTCAAGTATTTAATAACAGGCTCAGGGAGTTATTCCATAACAGTTTTCATGACGGGCTTTATGGTGTATTATGCCTTAACCTTTAGCGGACTCATGAAACAAGGAAAGAGGGGATTTATTCATGGCCTGAAGCTGGGGCTTATGTGTTTTTTATTATCATCGGTTTATATTACTGCTATGATTTTTGCAGGTATTGTAATGGTATAAAAAAAATTTCAGCATGCAGCCAGCCCTGGATTTCTATGACAAAAAGAAATCTATTTTAAATTATTTTATCGTTTTATAAATGGCACCATCCTTCATTACCCATTTTACACTTTGCAAAAGTTGTACATTTTGAGTTGGGTCTCCGGCCACAGCAATAATATCTGCATAATTGCCTGCTTTAAGTTCGCCGAGCAAGGGTTGTGCAAGTAAGTCTGCTGCATTTATAGTGGCGGTTTGTATGGCCTGCAATGGAGTGTAGCCGTATTGTACCATAAACTCAAAATCTTTTGTCTGGGCTACATTCCAATCGTAGCCGCCAATATCTGTACCGTAGGCAACTTTTACACCTGCGGCAGTTGCTTTTTTAAAAAGTGCAGGTTCTGTTTCGGAGAAATATTTGTTTATAGGGCTTCCGGCTTTTGCACGGCCTTCGGCCACAAAATCGTTTACATAAATGGTGGGGCACCAGTAAACATTTTTCTTTATCATGGTCTGTATACATTCATCATCCATGCCAAAGCCATGCTCAATAGAAGATGCGCCGGCATTGATGGCTGCTAAAATTCCATCTCTCGTTATAGCATGTGCTGCAAGTTTTCTATTGCTGCGTTTCACTTCATCGCCTACGGCCATAATTTCTTCTGTGGTAAAATTTGGTAGGCTGCGGTAACTCCCATCAGGTAATTTGCTGTAGCCCCTGTCTGCATAAATTTTTATCCAGTCTGCGCCATGTGCAATCTGGTCCCGCACTACCCTGCGGGCTTCATCTGCACCGGTTATTTCTTTTAAGCCTTTTGGCAGTGTAAGCTCCCATGAATAGGCGGCTTCGCTGATAGGATAGTGGCCGGTTGTATTAATAGCAAGGGTGGATACAAACATGCGTGGGCCCGCCATTTCCCCATTTTTAATTGCTTTTTTAAGATCTACATCTGCATAGCCTGCGCCCTCCGTACCAAGATCTCTAATGGTTGTAAAACCATTTTGCAAAGCAATGCCACAACTGCGTACCGCACGTATGGTACGGTAGGGGATTGATTCTTTTAAAAGCTGCACATCATAATCTTCGCTGGTAATATCGCCCTGTAACAATACATGCGTATGGCAATCTATTAAGCCCGGTAAAATGGTATAGGCAGATAAATCTATAACAGTATCGGCTTTAATTTTTACCATGGCACCTGCCGGTGAAATGGATTCTATTTTATTATTTTTTACGATGATGGTTGTGTTTTTATTTAACTGCCCGGTGCGTACATCCAACACAGCGCCACATTTAATGGCCGTTATTTTTTGTGCAGATAAATTGATAGTGATATTACATAAAATAAGGAGGAGCAAAATATTGCGCATGGTATTTAGTTTTAGTACACCAAAATACTACAATATTTGTTGCAATAATCATTAGCAGCTAAAGAATAAAGTGGTCTAAACATTTTTTAGTCCGGTATCGGGTAACGGCGGAGATTGGAGCAAAATACACATTGCGAAATAAAAAGAATGAAGCAATCGGAACTCAATAAGGCGTTACTTCTTTGTGCTCCGGGTCAAAGACCGGTTTGCGTTTTATGTCACAACTGATTTCCGAACCATCGGGACAGGCTCTGCCGAACACTTGAGCCAGCTGGGCAGATTGATTAAATATTTTAAAAAGTGAGTGGGATGATGGAGTAAAAGAAAAGTTGATCAAAAAGACAAGCACTTAAGAAATGAAATCGAAATATTTTTAATCAGGAATTTCTACTACTGTAAGGTTGTTGTTTCTTCTGTTGTATAAAATGCTGTAATCTTTACCATGCAATAATTTGTAAGTTCTAAAGCCATTATAATAAGGCAGTTTAAGAAAGCCGTATTGGTATATTTCAAATTTAAATACAAATGGCTGGCCTGCTTTAATGGTTGCAGGCTGGTAAGTTTTACCATCATCGCTCAACTGCACGGTTTCATCTTTGTTGCTTTGTATATATAGCGCAATCCATGATGGATCATTATCAGGTGAAGTTTGGCCTCCACCATTATTTGTAGGGTTGCCGTTATTTGGAGCAGGCGGCTGGGTTCCGTTATCATTACCTGTGTTTGCGTTAGATGCTGACATGTTTGCCTTTGCTGCATTGTAGCCTCTGGTGATGGCATTAAGTCTATCATTTTTTGCAGGGTGTGTCTGGGTTTGCTTATCACTACCAATGGCTTTCATTGCTGCGAGTGCCTGCATTAATGTAGCTCCTTCTTTTTGCAGCATATACCCTGAAAATGCATCTGCTTCAATTTCAGAAGCAACATTGCTGCCCTGGCCACTAACAACATGGTTGTAATAGTGATGACCCATTTCGTGCGCCATAATACTTACACTTGCCCATTTGGTTTTTGCGTATTCATCAACATCTTCTAAAAAATTATTGTCATACACAATAAACCTTTGCCCACGAGATATGGTAGCATAGGCATTTTGAATACCATTCTGTTCTTTTAAATTAAAATTTTCCTTCCATTGTATTTTATCAAGCATATTGTTTACCACTTCCTTTGCTTCGTATACAGATTGAAATTTTGTAGTTAAAGACCTTGGCGGAACCTTGTAACCACAGCCTGTTATTTTTTGAGCCTGTGCAAAATTTATAATTAATAAAAAAATAGTTAAAAGGAGTGTATTTTTTATCATGGAAAAAATTTTAGAATAGAATGCCTTTTTTTAGCCTAAATAATTCTATAAGATGATAAACAAAAACTGAACCATTAATAGATGCGGTAATTTTTTTTAGCGAATGATTGTTTTAGGCGTGGCTTATAGTGTCAATTTATAATAGGATTAATTACAACAAAGTGTAAAGTTATTGTCAGACAAGACATACCCACCGTGGCGGAAATATTTCTTTCGCTATTCATGAATTTTATTTTCACAATAAGTACTTGTCTTCGCTAATGGTGGTGAGACCAGGGAGCGGCGAAGATTGGAGCAGAACACCCACGGCGGCGGACAATTGCGCAAATGCAATTATATGCGATTACTTATTTTAATTGTGCGTAAAAGTTTTCTAGAGTTTTCAATAAAATTATTGCAGGTAGAGTCAGTTTTGTTAGTCAAAAGTTCATATTGAAATTCTACATCATTACCTCGGATGAGTGTGCCACCAAATACCTTCTTAGAATATTGAGCTTTAGTGGAATCAAATAAATCAATAACAATTATATAAAAATAAAGGTCGTTAATTTTTTCAATAAAATCTGTCGTAATTTTTGGCTCCAACTCTTCTACCAATAAATATTGTTCCCTATGTTTGGCTAGCATTGAAATAATCTTAGCAGTAGTATCATTTGTTTCGTGAAAAGGGAAATAGCCCGAATGAACGATTGTAAATTGATCAATCGAATCCTTTGGTTTTCCTTTCCAAAACCAGCCTGATTTTTTAGCTATCGGAAAACTTTTAAGTTGAAACCTATACTCCTCCTTAGTACATGGCTTTCCGCAATCACCCCAATTTGTCCAATAAAAAGAAGTATCATATCGATTGGGTATCAAACAAGTGATGTTTCCAAGACTGTCTAATAGTTTAATGGTAACAATTTTTGAATTGTCTGGAAGTTGATTTTCAATTTTAATAGACTCACGATTTCTGCAAGAGGCTAAAAAGAAAAAAGCTATTATGGTTTTAGAATACCGCATAGTATCTGCACACAACATTTGTATTTACGCTAATATACGGCACTACTTTTCAAAATAATTTTTTCAATCTATTCTTTTTAGCCTTATGATAAAAATGAAAATTTTAATGAAGCCATTAATGATAATTGGAGAGATAAAAATTACTTTCATTTAAAGTTAATCATCATCTTTAAAGGGCTGCTGGCGGTGAGACCAGGCCACTGCGGAGATCGGGGGGAAAAGTTACTTTTTATTTTACCTAAGCGAACGGTTCGTGAAGACACGAACCGAGGCTCGGATTGGAGCAGAACACCACGGCGGCCGAGCGTGCTTATTTTGTCTTGTGAGCCTCCATGTCAATTTCAATTAATTGCCCCGTTATTGCCAATCCTTTTACTTCAAGCCAGGTTCCGGTCGGGAATTGCTTTTTGTAAATAGAATTACGGAAGCCTGATACTTTTATGAAGTCAGCCATATTAGTCGTGTAAATATTCTCTGCAAAAACGTCCTCGTAAGCGTAGCCATAATGTTGTAGTATTTTTTCTAAGTCGCTATAACAATTTTTCATTTGTTGTTCCATGTTGCCTGGTGCAACTATGATGCCTGAATCGTTCATACTTACAGCCCCGGAAATTTTAAGGTCGTCACCAATTTTTACAGCATGTGAATAGCCATAATCTTTTTCAAGTTTTGGCCTAAGGTTAAAATATTCAGGTGTGTCAGATTGTGTTACTTTTACTTTCTTGTTTGCTGTTGCTTTTGAAGTGTCAGCGTTGTTACATCCACCTAAAATGGATAAGCCAATCAGAAGGCTTGAAGCAAATAAAGAAATCTTTATCATTGATATTGTTTGTTTTGGTGATTTAATGTTTGAGGTCATTTAGTATGTCGCCCAACTCAAATATATGCGAATGTTTTTAGTCTTTGCAGTTTAAAACAATTTGGTTTAAAAGCTGATAAATAATTGCCGTACAAAAAAGTGTAGGCTTAGTTTTGCATGAAGACTGCGCAAAAATTATTTTCTTTTAAAGTTATTCATCATCTTTAATTCGCTGCTGGTTGTGAAACCAGGCTAGGGCGAAGATTGAAGCGGAACACCTTAGTTGTGGAAGCTTTATCTTCTATCATAATTAAACCAACTATTCTTATAATTTTCTTCAAAGTTTTCTTTGCTTTCAATTTCAATTGATACATCAGTTTCTTGGTAATATCCAAATTCGTCGTGACGTTTTAATATTTCAAAATACTTTTTTGTCAGCAGTTTTTTCATTGCGTCTGTCGAAAATTCTTGAACCTGTTTATTTGTAAAAAAGAAGAATGTTGCTGTATAAATTACTCCTATGTAAACTTTCCAAAGTTCATTTAAATTAAGTTCAGACTCTAATGTTTTAACTTCTGTTTTAGATATCGCCCATCTTGCCTCTTCTTTGGCAGGTCGTTCAAATGAGCTAATAACAATCCAAATATTCTCAGTGTTGTAGTTTATTAGTCTTTCAGCAATAAGTTTAATAAATGGGACAGACATTTTTAACTGCCTGGTAGTTCCAAAACCGTATTGTGAATTGAGTTTTTGAGAGTCGCTTTCATATTCCAAAATTATCTGCAATCTTGGTCTTTTATTATTATCTAAAGTATCGTAAATTATATTTAAAACTTTTACGTTGTAAGTCTTGTCAATCCAATCTGCCAGATCAATAAATTCGGGGCTAAACGTAACTTCCCCTTTCTTAATGAGTTTGGTGATTTTATATTCTGTATCTAAGTGTGACATTATTTTCTTTTAAACTTAATCATCATCTTTATTCGCTGCTGGCGTAAGAAGAGACAGCGGCGAACATTGGAGCAGAACAACAACAGCGGCGGAGAAATTAAAATTGTTCAAGAAATTTATCCATCACATCGTCTTCTAATTCTGAAATTGCTTTACTTAATTTAATTTGCCTTGAGCAAACAGCCAAAGTTGAAAGAGCAATTCGAAAAGTTGTATCGTCTGTTTCTCGTGTAATATTCCTAATTACAAATTCCTTTAAATCCTTTAATCCTGAAAGATAGTATTCCTGATATTTTTCAGGTAGAGCAGGATTATTACTTAAAAACCTTTGTTGTTCTATTACAGAGCAAATCCCCAATAAATTCCAATTATAAAAATCTTTAAGTTTAGCAATTCTTACAAGTTGTGGAACTGCTAAGTATGATGCAATACCAACATCTCCTTGATGATGTAATTCATTCCATAATTCACTCCATATCCTCTCAACTGTTTTAGAATTTGAAGTTTTCTCTAACTCTTTTAAAGGAATTGAAACATCGTATGGTATTCTGTAACCGCCTTCTAATATTTTCCATATTTGGTCATCTAAATTGATCATAACTTAATGGTAGGTGTAAAATCAAATATATGCGAATGTTTTAAGTCCTTGCGGTTTAAAACAATTTGCTTTAAAGGGTGATAAATAATTGCCGTATAAAAAAAGGCGAAGTTTAGTTTCGCATAAAACCTGCGCAAAAAATTATTTTCTTTTAAAGTCATTCATCATCGGGAATGCGCTGCTGGTGGTGAGACGAGGCAGCAGCAAAATTTAAGCGGAATACCTATTGGCGACAGAAATTATGATGAGAATATAATCGTTAGCTCAAGTTGCGGCAAGCATTTGTTAGCGGTTGTCATTTTTTAATTAGCGATCTGGTTTTGAGGGATAGGATTTTAGACCTACTTTCGATAATACTTAAAACTACTCTAATGAGTTTGAAAAATTATCGTTTCCTGGTCATCATAATTTTATGTTTCGTATTTGGAACGAGCAATCAAAACGCTTATGGTAAAAACGTAGCTTCTGTTTATGTTAAACCAATCACAGACAGTTCCCTGAATAAAGATTGTTCAGATACTGCTGCAATAGCAAAGATAATTTTAGATGCGATTGAATTAGGAGCGCCTATTTATAATGCTGGGTTGCCCATAGGTTGTTATCGTGTGTATGAGTGGGCAGCTTATAAAATTCTTTATGTATATGGTAATAATTGCAAAGACGTTGAAAAAATTTTAAAAGCTGCTGTTGAAAAATCTCATGGAGATTATTCCGACATGGAAAAGGCATGGTTAATGAGAGCGGCCTTCGATAAAATTTTAGGAGTACCCACGAAAACGGGAGATGCTGAAAAAAATTCTCCGGAAAAAGAGAATTCGATAAAAGGATAAGGGGACTTAAGATTTTTATTATTGACTCCATTTCACCAACAACGTTTTTTACCGGTTGCTGGAGACACCAACCGGGATTTATCTACAGCCGATGATCAAGTTATTCATCATCTTGAATTCGCTGCTGGTTGTAAAACCAGGTGGCGGCGAAGATTGGAGCGGACACCTACAGCTGAGGAAACGTACTTGAAATTATCTCAGTAATTGCACAACCAGATTATTTATTAACCGGCAGAGACATGTAAAAAATATAGAAATTTAATATCATAAAAAATAAGGCAGGCAATGACATCCAAAGGCTATCCTTAACATTTATCCTGACTGCAACACCTAAAAACATTAACATGGCAAGGCCCCCTGCAGAAATCAACAAAATAGGTTTAATCTTTAAACCTACCAGCAGACCCACCGCCCCCAATAATTCTAAAACTGCGGTAAGTGTTCCTGCTTTCTCAAGCCCAAAGCGTTTGAATTCATTTTTCATTTGTGGTGATATAAAATAAGCAATTCCATAACCCAAAAAAGACAGACTTGAAATTAAAATCAGCACATTAAGTAAGTTCATTGTTATATTAATTTTAGTGATACAGCCGCAATGAAAAGACTTAATATTAGTAGGAATAAAGAGGGCATATGCTTCTGCCATGGATTACCCACTTTAAAATGGAAATATTGTGCTGATAACATAAGAAATGCGATAAGTAATGCCGGAATAAGTACCAAATCCGGATACCAAATACCTGCAACCAACAATGTTGACAAAGCTATTTTAGAAGACCCTACTATGGTACGGGTTAAATCACTCAAGCCATATTGTTTAAATTCCTTAACGATATTATCAAAACGAAATATCCAAACATATGCTATTGACAAAGCAACTATAACTTGAGCGATAATAGCGTAATTAGTCATTTGTTTTTGTTTTATTTTTTTGTACTTTTTTATTACGGCTTTGCATAATATTTAGCGTAGCGTTTTTTACCTTATCTGGTCTCTCCGCCGAAGTTGAAGACTGTGTCGAATAAGGTTGCGCATAAAACAAATATATGCGAATGTTTTTAGTCTTTGCGGTTTAAAACAATTTGCCCTTAAGATTAATAATAATTGCCGTATATAAAAGTGCAGGTTTAGTTTTGCATAAGACTGCGCAAAAAATCAATTCCCTTTTAATTTATTTATCATCTTTAATTCCCTACTGATTGTGAAAAGGGGCAGCGGCAAAGATGGGAGCGGAACACAGCGGCTGGCAGTTCATATTAGCTGCAGTCATTCGCCAATCGTGATGTCAAAGTATTTGAGAATTCTTTCGATTTGTCAACATAAAATAAAACTGTGTCTGTGCTTTTTTTAATGCCAAATATTTTTGTTACTTCAATTGGCGTTTTTAAATACACAATAATATTGTGATTTTCTAACCCTTTAAGAAGTGCTATTTTAATGGGGTTTCGATCTTGCGGTATTTTTTTCGATAACTCAAATTTCTCTATATTGTCAAACTGAATGTAGGCGTCACCTGCAAGCCCATTGTGAATTTCTAACGAATCTTTATTAATAATTATGGGTCGGGCTTTTACCGCTCTTATATGAGCAAATACTTGAAGGCAAGTGTAAAAACTTAGTCCCGTCAATACCCAGGCAATTGTCTTACTCCATATACTCAACAAAAAGTGCATACCTATAGTTTCAATCAGGAATATTGATAAAATAGCCCATAAAACTATTATAACCCCATTTTCTTTATACGATGTAAATTTTGTTTCATTGTCTATTGTTTTGTCCTTGCTATCCAAAAAAGCATAGTACAAAACAGCAACTTCCGAAGAAACAACATTTGCAAATTTTTCGTTTCCTGTAACTTGAAACATTACGGCTCTGCAATGCATTAAAAAGTCGGGTTTATTAGTATTTGTTTCTTTAGCTTTTTTGTTTTCAATGTAGAATTTTCTTCCAATAAAAAAAATGACTACTCCTTCAATTATTGGCGAAACCCAGGTTTTAATAAATTGTAGAAGAAGACTTGAGTGAGCATTTAATATAAAACCTGCAACTAAAAACCCTACTATAAAAACCCTGGAAACTGTCAATTTAGGTATATTGCTTTTTCTAATTGCAAGAAAATATAATAAAGGTGCTACAACAAGAATGTCTATAAGTATGGCATTTGATAATAACTCGTTATTAGTCTTGAATTTTGTTGTGAGTGTAATAAAGAAACAGCTCAAGAATATAAGAATAGGAATTCCTAAGGCAATTATCCAATTTGGTTTATTTGTCGTCGATATTGTCATTGTGATTACGTTTTATAATGGCAGGCAACATTTGTATTTAAACTAATATACGCCGCTACATTTCAAAAATAATTTTTTCAATATATTCTTTTTAACCTTATAAAAATGAAAATTTTTCTTATCGGTTGGTGTCTCCACCAACCGGGACTTATCTATAACCGATAATCAGTTATAATTCCAAACTCGTCAATTCCTGGTTCATAAAATTTTGCACTGCTCCATTTATAATCCTCTGGTGTAACGGCTAGTTGCCATTTTCCTGTTACAGGATATTGTTGCTATAGTACTTTAATATTTTTTTTCCTCAACTATCAAAAATTAAAACTTCATTACCCGGCTATTCATCGTTGATGAAAAGCACACAACGATGGCGGAGATGGGTGCTGACACTAACAAGGGCGAAAGACTTGACATTGAATGCAGCGTCTGCCCGGTGATGACACCGACCGATAAAAGAAAATAGATCAAGAGCATCTACTTAGTCAACACATCTTTTTTGTAATCGGGGTCCATATCCGGCTTACGTAATCCGGCCACTTCATCTGCCATTAATATAAATACATTCCAGCAAAGCCCCCTGGTAGATGGCCACCAGCTATCCGTTGTGGTCCATTTTGTAGGTATAAATTCTTTGCTGAATGGCCAAAGAGGATTAAGATAAATCTCTGCCCATACCCTGTTTTCCATTAGCATGCCTGCTTTGTTCCAGCCATGCTTTAAGCCCACAACATAAGCGCAATACTCCGCCCTGAACCAGCTACCGCCATTGTAATAAAACCCATCGCTTTTCCCGTTGCTGTAATTTTCTTCACCAAATTTTTCAAAAGGCTGGTAGTCTCCGCTGAGATAGGCAAATCCTTTTGCATCGTGCGTTAACCTTACGCATATAG
>JBDUCK010000276.1:0-4742 GCA_040003485.1 Ferruginibacter sp.
ATGACGGAACGTGGTATGGGTGCGGCCGTAGGGCAGGATCCCGAAATTGCAAAAATGGTGGTAGAGTGGGTTATGGAAAAAGCAACCATTCCCGTTATCACCAAACTCACGCCCAATGTGCATTCTGTGGTACCTACCGGGAAGGCCGTGGTACAGGCAGGTACTGATGCGCTGTCACTCATTAATACCATACAATCCGTAACCGGCGTAGATCTTGATACGCTGGTACCCAATCCATATGTCGCCGGCAAGAGCGTTTTTGGCGGTTACTGTGGTCCGGCTGTAAAGCCTATTGCCTTAAAATTTTTGACAACCATTGCACAGGATAATGTTACCAATAAAGTTCCTGTATCGGGCATCGGCGGTATAAGCGACTGGAAGGATGCAGTAGAATTTATGTTGCTTGGCGCTACTAACGTACAGGTGTGTACGGCGGTGATGAAATATGGTTTCCGCATTATAGAAGATATGTGCGAAGGCATGAACAACTGGATGGATGACAGAGGCTTCAAAACGACCGAAGATTTTATTGGCTTGTCAGTAAACAATATTACTCATTGGGAAGACCTTGATATCAACTATCATCACATTGCGAAAATAAACCAGGATAAATGTGTGCATTGCGGTCTTTGCTATATCGCCTGCGAAGACACATCGCACCAGTCTATAAAGTTAGAATATGGCAACCCCTACAATACTTATACTATCAAAGAAGAAGAATGTGTGGGTTGTAATCTTTGCCAGCTGATATGCCAGGTGGATAATTGTATTACCATGGAAGAGCACCGGGTAGCGCCTGAATACCTTAACTGGGTGGAGTTTCAGAAGCAGGGCCTGCCGCTGAATGATCATTAATTTATTGAATTATAAATTATTTTTTTGGTCCGGGCTTTAGTATTTCATAGCATCATCCTTGCCCGCCCGGATGAATCCGTTCGGACGGGCATCGCCCTCTTGTACGGCATACCTTTATTTAGCTTTTATCAAAGCGTATCTATAAAGGTTACACCTTTTAAAAAACTTGTGACCTTAATGGAAACTTTTCTACTTCTTGGTGCTTTTTGCGGTTGAATTATTAAACATTGTAAATTCGTTTACACTAAATAAAAATATTTTTTATGAAAATAAATGCCATTCGCCTGCAGCAACATTTTGAAGCCATGAGCCTCATTGGAAAAATTGGCGAAACCGGTACCAACCGCCCTGCTCATTCTCCAGATGAAAAAAAAGCTTTTGAATTAGCAGCTTTGTGGATGCAGCAGGCAGGCATGACAACCCGGATTGATAATTTTGGAAATCTTATCGGCAGGCTAAAAGGGCAAGATGATTCGTTGCCGGTGCTGATGATGGGTTCGCATTTAGATTCTCAGCCTTATGGCGGCCGCTTTGATGGCGTGGCAGGTGTGTTGTGCGCCATCGAATCAGTAACCACACTTGCAGAAAATAATGTTACTCCACAGCGAAGTATAGAAGTAATTTCTTTTGCAGATGAAGAAGGCTGGCGTTTTAATAAAGGCCTCTACGGCTCAAAAGGTATTTTAGGAAAATTAGATCCGGATGATATTGAAAGAATAGATAAGGATGGCATCAGCAGAAGACAGGCTTTATTAGATTTTGGATGTGATCCTGCAAAATCGAAGGAAGATGAATATAAACCAGGCGGTATTTTTTGTTATTTAGAATTACATATTGAGCAAGGCCCTGTGTTGGATATTGCCCACAAGCCCATCGGAATTGTAACCGGCATCTCCGGCCCACTCTGGCTAACGGTAACGCTTAAGGGTGTAGCAGGGCATACAGGTTCTGTGCCTATGCCATTGCGAAAAGATGCTTTGCTGGGGGCTGCAGAAATTATTGTGGCAGTAAATGAAATTGCAACACAGGATGCCAATGCACCAACGGTAGGCACTGTAGCCACAATAAATGTTTTTCCGGCAAGCCGTAATATTATCGCAGAAGAAGCCAGCTTTACCATCGACTTGAGAGATATAGATTTAAATAGGCGTAACCTTTACGAAAAACAACTGATGGTAAAAATTGAAACCATCACAAAAAAACATGGGCTTACTTATGCCATTAAAGAAGATACCAACAGCGAACCACGCTATTGTGCCGGCTGGATAAAAGACATCATCAAAAAAAATTGTGAAGCAATGCAGTTGGATGCGCCAGAATTAATGAGTGGGCCTTTTCATGATGCGCTTGCACTTTCTTATGCCTGCGATTACGGGATGATATTTGTGCGCTGCAAAGACGGTATCAGCCATAACCCATTAGAGTATTCTTCTTACGAAGATCTTGCAACAGGAGCAGAAGTGATGCATGGAACAGTGCTGGATATTTTGAAAAAATAGTCTTTGGATAACCGCAAAGAGCGCAAAAATAATACAGCGCAAAGCCCGCAAAAGACTTTGCACTCTTTGCGAAAAACTTTGCATTCTCTGCGGTTAAATATTATTTTAGTTTGTGGTCAGACAGGGACTGTCAGACTAAATAAAATCCGTGTTCACCCGTCCAATCCGTTTCATCCGTGTATTCATCCTCCGCATCAATATTTTAAGGTCAGACAGGGATGGTCAGACCAAATAAAATCCGTGTTCACCCGGACAATCCGTTTCATCCGTGTATCCATCCTCCGCATCAACACATCATTTATTAAAAATAATTTTTGCATAAAAAGAAGGCTTTCGTAGTTGTTTACGCAGATCAATGTCGGTAAACATAGAGGTGATGGCTGTATTTAATGTATGGCTTTTGTGTGCTTTTTTTACCACAAAATTAAACAGCCATGGATACCTGCTTAGCCTTTGCAAAAGCGCACTCATCTTCAGTTCATCCCCAATACGTTTATACAAAACATCATCATATTTTTCTTTAATAAAAGCCGCATCGAATCTATTTGCTTTGATGAGTTCTTCAATTGCAAAAGCGGAAAGCATGCCACTGTATAAGGCGTTGCCGATACCCTCGCCGGTAAAAGGATCTATAAGGCTTGCCGCATCGCCGGCCAGTAAATAATTCTCACCGGAAATGGCCTCCCGTTTAATACACATTGGTAAGCCCCAGCCTTGTATTTTATCTGTGGCAACAGCATTTGTAAAACGGTCTTTAATGTTGGGATTAGTTTTAAGCGCATTAAGCATTTCATTGCGCAGGTTTATTTTTTTAGTTCTTATCCTGTCAGAGAGCATTCCAATGCCTACATTGGCCATACCACCCGGCAAAGGAAAAATCCATAAATAACCCGGTAGAACTTCCGGCAAAAAATGCAGTTCTATATAACCGTTTTCATGAAAACCAGTCACACCTTTGTAATATGCCCTAAGGCCTACACAATACGCTTTATCAGCAATTTCATTATTCATGAAAGTTTTGCGTATAATACTTTTATCGCCATCTGCACCAATAATCAGCGGTGCAGTTATTGCATAATTTTTTCCATGCTGTGTAAAAGTTACTTTGATCATTCCATTTTTCCGTTCCGTGTTTTTTACAGAAGCCTGTTGAAAAACTTTTGCAAAAGGCGAAGCGATCTTTTCAAAAAGAAAATTATCAAATACCAAACGGGTTGTCATAAATCCGGGTGCATGATTGGCGGGAATATTCACCGGGCTAAATGGAATGCTTAATGCTTTACCATTGGGAGAAGCAAACACAACGCCATGGCAGGCAAGGTTAGCAGTCGTATTTAAAAATACTTCATCTAGCCAGGCCGGGTTGGCTTTTCTTAACACAAAAGCTGTTTTACCACTGCAGGCATCGCCACAAATTTTATCTCTCGGAAAAATTTCTTTTTCCAGAATGATATGATGAATACCTGCTTTGGTAAGAAAAATGGAAGCGCTTGCGCCTGCGGGCCCGGCACCAATTATAATTACTGATGTGGTTAGTAAAGTGGGAGCTGTGGAGATTTCCGGTTCGCTGTTACTATTTTCCATCTATTTTTTTTGGTACGGCAAGATAAATGAATGTGCTGATTTTTTAGACGGGTAATTTATTCCGGCAATCTAAAGAAAGCTTCCAAAATCTTATTAAGAAAAATGCCGGTGGAAACCGATATTTTCTTTTAATTTTTTTATATTAATATCCCGATGTATATCTTTTTCCAAAAACAAGTACTCTGCCACGACCTTTAAGAATACTGCCTTCGGTGCGGTATTTAAAAGAAATCGTGCTGATGGTTTTTCCTTCAGCAGCAAGTTCAATTACCCTGCTTGATTGACCTGCAGTTACAACATCATCAACTGCAGGAGAAAGTTTATCGCCATTGACATAATTAACAGTAAGATTATTCAACCTTACATCCCTGTTCTCTATTTTAAAACGAAGAGCGGTGTATCTGTTGCTGTTGCGTACTTGAATGTCGTCCCGGTCCCTTACAAAATTTACCTTCTTTTCGCCGAGCAGGTCCCAGCCTTCCTCTACTCCAATACTGCTGCGTGTGCTGTTGCAGGAAAAACTAACAAATACTATAAACAGCAATATTGCAGGAGCACATATTTTTTTTACTAAAGATATTGACATGGTAATTTATTTTTTTTAAAATTAATGATTTCGTTCCAGCATTTTACGCTTATTTAGCTAATTCCGCCTTCGATGATGGACTTATTTACTTCTTCAATTTGCTTTTGCTCAGCTTTTAAACGGATCATTTTTTTACCGTAGGATAATTTTGTTATCAGCACAAAAAGAACAGGTACTACAAATATGGCAAGTGTAGTAGCAGATAACATGCCGCCAAA
>JBDUCK010000277.1:0-4727 GCA_040003485.1 Ferruginibacter sp.
CGTAGGCAGTAATAAATATGACTTCAAAGTTTTTATTTTTTAATTGCTGTAACATGGTAAAACCATTCATACGGGGCATCTCTACATCCAGAAAAACAATATCAGGTTTCCTGGTTTCTATACTCTCAATTCCTGCTTCACCATTTTCACAATCCGCTATAACCACTACATCGGGGCAATGGTTGGCTATTTTTTGCCGCAATGCACTGCGGCTGCTGGTTTCGTCATCTATTATAATGGCTGTAAGCATGGGGGATAATTAAGGTTGATTAATAAGTTCTATTGCTACTTTGGTACCGCATGGTTGCTGTATTTTGTTTACGAGGTCGGTTATTTTTACAAAACAATTTTTATTCTGGTTAAATAAATTGATCCTGTCTGTTGTTATCTGAATGCCCATTGATTGGTAAGAAGATTTGTTTAACTGTTTATATTCATTGGCTTTTGCACGGCCAACTCCATTGTCTTGTATAAGATAGTGAATGCGGTTGTTAACTACAGACACCTGGATCAGCAGTACTTTATCTCCCTCTATCTTATTTAATAAACCATGATGGATAGCATTTTCTACAAATGGCTGAATGATCAATGGAGGTACTTTATAATCGCCGTTTACAATGTCTTCGGCTATTACTATTTTATAAGAAAATTTTTTATCCCAGCGCATCTCTTCCAGTTCAAGATACAATTGCAGCGTTTCCATATCCTTCCAGCACGGCACTGTATTGTTGGTGGCGTTTTCCAGAATAGAGCGTATGAGCCTGGCAAATTTTGAAAGATACTGCGTAGCTTTTTCCTTTTCATCCATTTGAATAAGGTTGTCGATGGAAGTAAGGCAATTGAAAATAAAATGTGGGTTCATCTGCGCCCTTAATGCTTCCAGCTTTGCTTTTAAAAGCTGTTCGTTCATACTGTACATTTCAATACGGCTGCGCTGCAGCAACTGTTCGGCTTCAATAGATTTTATTTTATTTGCCATCAGGGTGGCAATGGTATTTAATATCTGCAGGTGCTGTTGGGTATAAAAATTTTTTTCATGATGCTCACTGTCAATTATTCCAATCAATTCATTGTTATACATTACGGGAACGGCTATTTCACTTAACCGCAGCATTTCATCCTGCCTGTAACGGTTATCTTTTGAAGTATCCGGTATTAGCAAAGGTTCTTTCATCAGCATTACATAGCCCACTACGCCCTGTCCCGGCAGTACATCAAAGGGTTGTTTATTTATTTCTTCAATTGATCCCTTAGGGCCGAAACCTGCTTTCTGTATCATTTTAGTTTTGCCATCATTCCATAAATACATAATACAGTCAACAAATCCCAGTTGACCAAGAAGGTTTTTTGCCACATCCCATAAAACCTCGTCTACTGTATTTTTATCAATTAATGAAGAAGAAAAATAATTGATAATCTGCTCCATCTCCAGTTTGCTTTTATACTGTGTGGCTTTCAGTTCCTGTACTTTCAGCTTTTCTGCTTCTATTACTTTTATATTCTTCTCCCTCCATTTTACAAAAAGGTAAACAAGCCAAAGTATACTAACTGCTATCAAAGAAATAAACCACCATGCTTGCCAAAATGGGGGCATAATATAAAAGTGAAACTTTGCCTGCTGCTGGTAAAAACCGCCGTTCTCTCTTTTAGCCTTTACCTTAAAAGTATATTGCCCCGGTGGCAATTTTGAATAGCGGATACTGTGTTGTTTTCCTGCAAATACCCAATCCTTTTCAAGGCCTTCCAGCATATAATAGTACTCTACAGCACCTGGAGAAATAAAATCCAACACAGAGAAATTAAATGTAAAAGCATTTTTTGTATAGTTAAACTTTTGCTGTTCGTTTAAAGTATCATTTGCCACAGTAATAGTATCATCCGCAAAAACATCATCAATCATAACCGGATAATTATAAGAAGTGGTAATGACAGAAGGGTTAAAACAAATAAAATTATTTTCGGTTACCGTAGCAATCTTTCCATCTGGCAGCACAGCAATGCTTTGCTGAAATTTTGAATAGGCTAACCCGGTTTGCTGGTTATATAAACCCTTCCACGTGCCATTAGCGCCTAGATGTCCAATACCATTAATAGTAGTAAACCAGGCGCCTGCTTTTTCATCCACAGCCACACCATATATATTGTCATCGGGCAGGCCGGAAAATATATCATAGTTGGTAAACCCTTTATCCGGGGTAAGAGCCGTTTGATATTTTGCCAGGCCACCTTCAAATGTTGCGACCCAAATATCTCCTTTACCATCAGGTATAATTTCATTGATTATATAAGAGTGTAGGGCAGTTTTACTGGTATTATTTGTTTTAAGGAAATCAAATTTGTTGTTGTAAAAATTGTACCTTATTAATCCATATCCTGATGTGCCAATCCACATACAATTATTTCGCTCGTCTGAAACCAGGCACCGGGTTGCATTCAGGCCAATATCATCTTTCAATGGCACCCATATTTTTCGGGTTGTGGGCGTATAAACCAATAATTCGTTCAGCATGTTAGTAATCCAGTAATTACCTGCGGCATCTATAGCCATCGAGGTAATAATAGTTTTGTTATAGGGTGATGGGAGCACCATCTTATCCCATTTTTTAAACCTGTAATTATATGTTAGTAATGAACCGGTGGACAGCATAAAAATGGAATCTGCATTACGGTAGTAAAAGGCATAACACGTATCATAGCTGTAAGCAGCCGGCTTTTGCAGCTTACTTATTATGCCTGTTTTATTATCCACCACAAAAATTGTGTTGTCCTTCCACGAAGCAATAAGCCATTCATCACCAGGCGGGTGGTACATGAAATTTTTCAGTGTAAGGTCAGGTTGAACAGACAGATTATTTGGAAAAGACAAGTGAAGGTTATTGTTTAATACAGGAATAAATTTACTGACGCCGTTCATGGTACCAATCCAGGTAATGTGCTGCCTGTCTTTGTAAATGCAATTTACTTTTCCCGGCAATAAATCATTTTCTTTTCCGGCAGTACCAGCCAAAAAATACAGCACTTCATTCTTTTCGTTAATGGCTGCCAGTCCTTCTTTTGCCGGAACAAAGAGCAGTTGTTCGTCCTGGCTGTATGGTGGAATAAATTTCCCGGTGTGCTCGCTTTGTTGCAATGACACAGCGGTCATTTCTTTTTTTGAAGGATCAAAGCAGTACAATTTATTTTCCTGGTCAGCACAAAAAAGTTTATTAAACTGTTCATCAAAATAGAAAAATGTAATATAACTCAATGATACGGCGGCCTGTAATGTAAAGGTGCCTGTTTGTTTGTTAAAACTAAAAATACCATCGGTTGTGGCTAACCAAAGCTCTGTGGCAGATTTTGGAAGTATGCGAAAAATGGAATGATACCCGGTATGAATTTGAAAATTATTTTTGCCGAAGTACTTTCTGAAATCGTAATAATAAAATCTTTTTTCTACCGGATTATAACGGCAAAATTCTTTTGCATCTGCTGCTATCCAGATACTGGTATCACTATCAGGGTAAGCATTCCATATAAAATCATTGGAAATACGATTATCGTTTGTGGACTCTCCTGGCAAAAAAACTTCTGTTGTATCGGCAGCTACATCAATCCTGTTTAATCCCTTTCGGGTGCTTACCCATATATTACCCTTTGTATCCTCGTCTACATCAGTAATAAAGCTGTTAGATAAATAATTTTTTTTGCTCAGTTACGGTTTATAAATTTTCCAGCTATTTCCGTTATATAAGTTCAGTCCGCTCTCTGTGCCAATCCAGATATAGCCGGTTTTATCTTTAAAAAAACAGGTGACGCTGTTATTGCTTAACCCGTCTTTTTGAGTGAGGTTATTAAAATAAGCCTGTTGCTGTGCAAAAGCCCTACTACATGGAGTGAATAAAAAAATAACAGTACAAAGGATGAGTTTGAAGAATACTATGCCAGCAGAAATTTTATTTTTATACAGCATAAAAAAGTTTGGATGCCTTAAATAGTATTGAAATTTTGCAAGCATATAAATATACGCTTTTGAAACGCCAGATCTCAATTGAACCAGTTTACTGTTGGACAATATAATAGTCGAAATTATTTTTTACGGGGGGTATATATCCTGGTATTGCTTACATTATCGCTATTGCCATAAGCTCATTGATTTAAATGGTATTTTATAAATCCTACCCTTTTTATCTACAACCACTCTATTCAATTTTTAACGGCGGCCCTACAATTTGCATCTCGTTATCTGCAAAATATTTTACCATTTCTTCTTTGGTGGGTTCGTGTTCCAGCGCAGCTATTGTAGTAAAAAAGCTTTCCATTTTACCTGCAGGTTGAAAGGTTACCGTCATTTTTCCTTTTTCGCTTATCTGCGTCCAGGCATGCGGCACTTTCATCGGTAAAAAAATACTGTCACCAGCATTTAAATGAAATTTATCTGCCCCTACCTGAAAATAATAGTTTCCTTCAATTACATAAAAACATTCATCCTGTAAATGATGCACATGCAGCGGCGTTCCTTTGCCTGGTGATAAAGATGTTTGTTCAAACATGGCAAAGCCGCCATCTGTATCGCTGCCCGATATTTTTACATCCAGTACATTTGAGTTAACGCCTTTTAACTTTATATGTCCATGTATCCGGCCTTCACCGGCATTTGCTTTAAAGCCTTTGTCTGTTCTTATTGGAGTGCTTTTATTTTTAGCAACGACAGCAAACGGAGCAGCAGCAAGCGTAATAGCTGCGAT
>JBDUCK010000278.1:0-4725 GCA_040003485.1 Ferruginibacter sp.
TTTAATTTATACTTACACAGATGCATTAATTTTTTACCCGCTGCCTTTCTTCTTCCGATGCCGTATTTCTTTCTCTTTTTCCTTTGAGAGAATTGTTTCCGAAGTTTTTAGACCAGGTTAGTTTAAAAGTGCGCTGACTAAAATTGTAATCTGATCGTGTGTAAAAATGTTGACCAGGTATGTCTACATAGGTCTTATAACTAATAGACTTAAGAATATCATTTACAGAAAAACGCAGTTTGCCATAGTTACCATTTAATTTTTTCTGTAAGCCAAAATTTAAAGCTCCTAAAGCTTTATATCTGGAGGTGCCGTATATCCCTCCTGCATCAAAAAAGCCTGAAATTTCCATTGAATAGTCTTTCGGTAGTTTAAAACTCTGACTGGAATTAAAATTAAGAATCAGGTGTTGTAATCTAAACGGCGCCGCATTATAAAATGCATTTACCTGCTGCCATGCGCCAATAAAATTATTTTGCATGGTCCACCATTTTGTAATGTCAAACGGCAGCGAAAGTGAGGCAGAAATTGTTTTCAGATTTTCTAAATTTTCTGCAGTTACATATTGTTTATTGGTAGTGATATCCACTTTTGGTTGAAACTCTGCAATAGAATTATTTTCTATACTGTATGCCAGGGATAGTATATATTTTTTATAGGTATAATCTACTTTTACTTCATCAGAAAAGGAAGGCTGTAAGGCAGCATTACCGGTAAAAAAAGTACTGGGATCAAGGAAAATAGTAAACGGCGCAAGGTCATTAAAACTGGGCCGGGAAATCCTTTTACTGTAAGAAAGATTTACTGCATTGCTGTCATTTATTTTGTGGGAGATAAAAAAACTGGGGAACAGTTTTCCGTAATGCCGATCCACAATATTTTTTGTAATGGTAGTTCCTAAATTTGAGTTAGTGTACTCGTACCGCAACCCAAGCTTCAGACTGGTTTTATCATTTAAAGCTATATCTGCAGAAGAGTACAGGGCTTCTATGTTTTCTTTTAAAAGATACTGGCCACTAAGGGAACTATCCGAAACCCAGTTGGTTTGCTTGTACCGGGCAACATCTACATCATTTGTAAACCGGGAAAGCGTCCCTTTAATTCCCGCCTCAAAATTAATTTTCTTACTAAGCTTTGCTGTGTAATCTACTTTACCTACCCAGGTATTTATTGGAGTTAATTTACCACTTCGTGTTTGTTCATTCAACAAAAAATTTCCTGCTCCGTTGTAGTAACTGTTTAGGTAATCATTAGGATTGTCATCTGAATAATACAGGTAATCAAAATCAAGAGAAAGTGTATGATCCGGTTTAAAGTTGTGCTGCATATTTAGATTAGCCACAAAGTTTTTCCAATGATTAAGCTCATTGTTTTTTATAATTAATGAAGTATCAGCCACTTTGTCCTTATACATGGTAATTGTATTTCTTGCGTTCATCGTCCACCTGCTGTCGTACCCGCCAATAAGTGCGCCTATAACAGTTTTTGGCGTTACCTGGTAATCAATTCCGAGCCGGGCATTATGATTCTGTTGCAAGGGGCTTCTCAAGGTAGTTGCATAATTTTCGGTAATTATTCCCAGGTAATCTATTTTACGATAGTTATAAAAAATCTGTTCACGGCTGTCCCTGGCATAAGAATAATCGCCATAAAAATTTAATTTATTTTTCCGGTAATTAAAATTAATATTACCGGCACCCACTTCTCCTTTTCCATAACCCGCCGAGAGGGCGAAAGAACCATTAAGACCTGTATTGGGATTAGCAATTAAAACGATATTTATAAACCCGGCATTTCCTTCTGCATCAAAATTGGCAGGAGGCGTTGTTATCAACTCTATCCTTTCGATATTACTGGCGGCCATGCCTTCCAGCATTTGAATGATAGCCGATGAAGGCATGTGCGAAATCTTGCCGTTGATCATAATCACAACCCCGCTTTTAGCAGCCATAGATAAAGCATTTGTCTGGCGGTTAATAACAATACCCGGCGATTTTTCTAATACTTCCAGGGCGGTACCGCCAGCAGATGTAATGCTGTTACGTACATTTACAACCATGCGGTCTATCTTCTGCTCAAACAATGGCTTTTTGCTAACTACAGTTACAGCGGATAATTCCTTCGTAAGTTTTTTTAAAACAAAACTGCCTGCATTAATTTCAGGCTGGTTATCAGCAATATCGAAAGCCGGAGAAAAAATCTGCTCGTAATTTATTAATGATAAACTAAGCCTGTATTTACCTGCGGGAATATTTTCAAAAGAAAATAACCCGGCATTATCTGATATCTTTCCTTTTACCAAACCAGAATCCTGCAACCTGAGTAATAAAATATTTGCAGCATTCAACGGCTCATTATTTACATCTTTTACTCTGCCGTACAACTTGTTTTGTGATGAGATATTTTGGGAAAAACAAGGAAGCCATACAAAAAATAATAGAGGTAAGAAAAGCATATATTTCATCTTAATAAAATTTAAAGCACCACTTTTAATGGTACCATTTATAATGAATAGGGAGCAACTTTTCTTCTGAATAAAGAGGGTTCTTATAGATTTACCAGGATAGAGGAACAGTATTTTATTTTGATAATAAGTGCGACCTGTAATGAATCAATTGCTCTTAATAACCGCACCGGGCCGGGGATATCTTATTAATTTATTAAATGTATATTTTTTTTTATAAAAAATATATAAAATTGATAAATAATATATAACCAGTGATAAACGTTCAAAGGGGAGATTGTGTGGAAAAAAAAAGCAAAGAATAAATCTTTGCCTTCAAAAAAATTAATATTATTTATTATTATTGTCCGCCTGCTCTTATTTGAAAACCTCCCCCGCCGCCATTACCAAATAAGCTCTGCATATCTTTCATTGGCTTTATTACAAAATCTTTTGGTATTTCAAATTCTTTATCTGCAATCTCTTTAGCAATATCTATTTTAGTTACCTCTACTGTCATGTGCCGGTTCCTCCGCATATTCATCTCATACCCCATCACAAATCCATCAATTTTATCAAATCCATTTACTGTACCTGCATTTCCAAAACCACTTAAACCGCCGGTAGAAGCAATGTTCTGCAATTTAATTTCGGGGCTGTACCATACTGCAACGGTATCTTTTACGCCCAAAAATTTAGCTGTAATTACATAGGCTTTTTTACAGATGTAACCAGCAATTTTTTTAGTGTCATTTGCATAACTTACTTCAACGTTATTGTTTATTTCAGACCTTGGCTGCTGCTTCAAGGAATCTTTTCTTCTTGCCTGCGACATACTGTCCATTCGTTTACGCATTGCTACCTGCTCATCATCAGTGATAAAAAAACCATTTTTATTACCCATTATTTCTAAAAGAGTCGTTGTAAGTTTTTGAGTGTTATTCCTGATAATGGTAGTACGGCCCATATCAGTTTTTATCACTGTTTTTACCATATCATTTTTAAGATAGGTTGTTGCTTTGGTTTCACCATCGCCAAAGTTTCTGAACATAGCCATTCCGCCACCGCCACCCTGGTTTTGATTTTGCACATTCTGCAGCTCATCTTCTTCCGGGGCAATTACATTTGTTGTTGTGCTAACAACTGCCTGGGTAATAATTTTAGGCTGCGCCACAGCGATAGTATCAGCACATAGCAAAGAAAAAACCAGAAATAATTTCATGCAAAAAATTTAAGTTCAAAAATACAGGCTGTTAGTGAATGAAAATTATTTTCATCCTTATTGTAATTTATTTAACAGGCTTTCGTCATTACAACACGTAATCTTTATTTACTTCTTTTCAATTGTATTTCGCAACTGATATTTACATCATCACTTATTAAGAAGCCACCGGTTTCCAGGGCTGCATTCCAGTTAAGGCCAAAATCCTTACGGTTTATTTTGCCATTAATGCTAAAGCCGGCCTTCTCATTTCCCCACGGATCTTTTACCACGCCGCCAAACTCCACAGCTAATTTAATTTTTTTGGCAATTCCTTTTATCGTCAATTCACCCCAAACTTCAAAACTACTATCGCCATCTACTTTTTCATAAGTATCGGCTGTAAAAGATATTTGTGGGAACTTTTCAACATCAAAAAAATCAGCAGCCTTAATATGTGTATCTCTATCCACATTACCAGTATCTATTGACGCAGTGTTTATCCAGCAATCTATTTCTGCGGTAGCAAAATCATTTCCCGTTGTGTAAATACTTGCATCAAATTCTTTGAAGCTTCCTTTTACATTTGTTATCATCAGGTGCCTGATTTTAAATTCAATTTCACTGTGTATAGGGTCTATCACCCATTTTTCTTTTTGTAAATTTTCCATTGTTTAATCTTTATATATTATATAGTTTTTATGGGAGTGTAATTTACCGATTTTTTGCTATGCAATTTTTTCGGTGTGTTATTTAACGGTTATAAATAACGGTTCTATTAAATTAAATGGCTTAGTATGATTTTTTCGGTGAGGCGGCTGTGAACAAACTGTGAATAACTACTCCATAAAACACTCTTGCTTCAAATTCATTTTTCACACATTCCATTATATTTACCGCCCCGGCAAATATTTACAAATTGCACCGGGCAAAATGTTCCAACTAAGCTTATGTACTTTTTCCTAACAGTATAAAAAAGCCAGTTGTTTTCACGTAGGTTTGTTGCAATCTTAAAATTTAGAAAACAGTGCGTTTAAAGAGTTTAGAAATTAAAGGATTTAAAAGTTTTGCCGATAAAACA
>JBDUCK010000279.1:0-4708 GCA_040003485.1 Ferruginibacter sp.
CAATTTTATATCTTCCAATGTGGTAATATCTCCTACGCTGCTCATTTAAATATTTACTGGTTCAAGAAAAGATACCTTACGAGATAGTACATGGCCCATCCGGCAAAACCAATGATCAGTATCCAAACCCAGGCGGGAATACTCTGCGGCGTTTCGCTGCCAACAATTAAAAAAGATTTCTGGTCGCCCTTGCCATAAGCATTTATCATGAGCGGCAAAACTCCATCTACCACTGCATTTTCTGTAATCCCTTCCACCGAAATGGCAGGCCCATTGCGTACTTCAAACGGAATAATGCGCAGGCCTTCTTTTCCGGTAGGATCTTTGCTTACAATCTTTAGCGTATGATTACCATCCACCAGTTTACCGGTATCCAGTTCAAAAGTCATCGGCGATTGCACCTCAGCAATAGGCTTGGGCTCATCATCTATAAAAATAAATATGGTGCTGTTTTCGTCCATGTTATTCGTTATTTAAAATAAATCTTTTTATGTGAGCCGCTGATTTTTCACCAGGCTGTATCAACCATTTAATAGAAAAAAAAAGGGTGAACAAAACAATAGCTACCGCAGCCCATACAATTATATAATCAGCATTATTTTCAGGACCTGCTCCATGTGTAATGCCACGTAATATCCTGGGCTGCTGCCTTTCGCAAACCGGGCAGGCCATCGTAAAAAAAACAATGAATAAAACCGGTAACAGCGTAATTATTTTTTTCATCCTCGTTATATTAAAATCCGTTAAACAATTTATTTAGCCGGTTTAAGTTTTACAACATCCAATATTTTTTTAATTTCATCTACAGTAACTTTTTTACCATTATTGCCCCAACTGCTTCTTTCGTAATTGATAATAGCAACCACTTCATTTTCAGTAAAATTTGCATTGGTACCTACCGCAGGCATTACGCCAAACTCTGCTCTTGCATCATAGCCATGCATGATAATATCAACATACATTTCCAGGTTATCACCTGCTACCACAGGGCTTCCTTTCAATGGCGGAAAAGCGCCCGGCAAGCCTTCGCCATTGGCCTGGTGGCAACTCTGGCAATTAGCTGTAAAAAGTTCTTTACCATCAAGCCCTGCAGTTGATTTACCTCCTGAGGCACTTTTTTCTGCAGTTTTATACAAAAAATCAGGAGCCTTGGTGCCATCGGGCAATGCCGTTTGCTTTAGCGATAACAGGTAAGCGAACAATTGCAATGCTTCTTTTGTGGCTACTACTTTTCCTTCTTCGCCATTTAAATACGCAGCAGGTATATTTACAATCACATCCGATTTTGAAGGATTTTTTTTCAGCTCAAACAACCATGGGAAAGCCGGCATAATTGATTCTTTTACCACAATTCTTGGATTGTACAAATGCACCAGGTGCCAGTCTTTGCTCGGCTGGCGTGTACCTATACTTGTCAGGTCGGGGCCTGTGCGTTCTGTGCCCATTAGCGTGGCGGTATTACGCCATAGATCTATGCGGTGATTATCGGCATAGTCTGCAGCCAGGCTGGGTCGGCCGCCCCACATTTTATCCATATCTACATTACGCACCTGCTGTGTATGGCAGGCTACGCAGCCATTTGCCACAAATTGCGCTTTCCCTTTCACCGCATCTTCGCTTAATGGTATGGCACCCGGCAAGGGTGCATTATGGTTTTGATTATTGATTGCGGGCATAATTGCAACAAGTGTTGTGAGCACAGCAAAAAATAAAAATGCAGTGGTAAAAAGTTTTTTATGATTATCGAATAATTCCATATTGAATATTTTTTAAGCCATCCCCTGAACAGCGATTTCGTTTTTTTCTAATTGCTGAATGGCTGTTTCGGTTACATCTACCACATCATTTTTTACCAGCATTTTATACATATTATATGCAAAGAAAAGATGCGATAGCCACATCAGGCTGCCGCCGATAGCACGCCACAACCAGTACGGGGCCATCAGCACTACACCATCAATAAATGGCTTGCCTTGCATCAACAGCATCCCTTTTAAAGTGCTGCCATACATCAACGGCACCGTATAAAACATCAGCCCGATAAGCGCCATCCAAAAGTGTGCGCCGATGGTTATCTGTGGCGCTTCTTTCCCGGTAAGCCTCGGTACGATGGCATACATTCCTGCCCAAAGAAAAAAGCAGATAATGCCATACATGGTTAAATGAGAATGGGCAACCGTAAAATCTGTAAAATGCCAGAGCAGGTTTGTAGATCTGAAAGCTTCTGCAGTGCCCTGCATAGAACCCGTAAAATAAAAGATAATTCCTACGAGAAAGAATGGCAAAGTATAGCTTGATTTAATTTTATACCATGCCCCTTTAAAGGTCATAACAAAATTTGTAGTGCCGGCAACCACAGGAATAATCATACCTGCACTACCCACAATGGCGATGGTTTGTAACCACCATGGAATAGAACTAAAAACAAAATGATGCGTGCCGATAAGGGTATAAAAAAGTATCTGTGTCCAAAAGGCGAGGATACCCAGGCTGTAAGAATAAATAGGCTTATTAAGCTGCTGCGGCAAAAGATAATATACAATGCCCAGCGTAAATAACATAAACCACATGCCCACGCCCTGGTGCATGTAGTAACCCTGAATAATGGTTTCGCCCAAACCATTTTGCCAGTAAGGCACATAAGCAACAACAGTAATAACGATGGCAAAAATAATCGCCGATATCATGTACCAATTTGAAATATAAATTTCTTTTGTAGTGCGCCTGGCAATAGTTTGCAAAAAATTTATCAATGTTAATATAAGCCCGATTGCAAACAACAAGGTTACCGGCCAGATATATTCCCGGTATTCGCCGCCGCCATTATTAATGCCTGCCATTAAACAAATGCTGCCCAGGATAACTGCCGCATTGATAAGAATAAGTGCCCACCAGCCTTTTTTTATACTGGCAAGAACTGTATTGCTTACTCTTGGCACAATATAATATCCCAATCCCAACATACCCAGTGATGCCCAACCCCAGAACACCGCATTTGTGTGCACCGGGCGCAACCGGCCAAAGCTTAACCAGCTTACATGATCGGCATCGGGTGCCACGAATTTTATTACCAGGTATTCGCCAACAGTAGTGCCAAATAATAACCAAAAAGTTGCACAGCCAAGATACCAAAGAATGAGCCTGGATAATTCCGGCTCAATATCAGGGCGCTTGGCAGCTTTCTTTTTTAAGCCCACAATCGGCAAGCCTTTATGCGTATCAATATTCAGCAGGCCTTTTTCATCTTCGGCTTTTAATGTACCGGATAATTCATAATTTTTTAACTGGAAGTCCAGGGCAGCTTTACGCTTTTGTAAAGTACTGTTTTCTGCATCACCTTCAGGAAGGGATTGTAAATACTCCGCTAATTTTTGGGCCTCGGCAAGGTTCTGTTTATTGCTGTATCTTTTTAGAGAATTTTTTACTTTAACTACTAATAAAATTACTCCTGCTAAAATGGGAATAAGTATTAGTATGATGGTAATGATGATACCGGTTTCGCTTAGCAATGCAGCTTTTTCGGGTGCCGAGTTTGTTTGTGCAGAAACCGTATTGCAGAAAAAAGTTGCTGCTGTAAAAAATAATACAGGCAATACAGTTGGCAATTTGCTCCTATCCATTCCCGGCCCTGATTTTTTCTTTCTATAGGATAAGAAAGTATCAATCTGCTTACTATTAAATCTATTGATGCGTTGCTTTAAGGTTAATTCTTTTTTTGGGCCATCCTGTTTTTTTGCCATCCTGCCCAATTGGTCGGCCTTATTTTTAAGCACCAGCACCACTACAAATAAAGCAAGCAAAAGCAGACCTAAAATAATTAACCATGCAGCTTTGGAGTTAAAAGAAAACCCGGAAGGATGCAAATCCTGTGCATATGATATTAAAGGTTGCAAAATAAAAAATGCCCCCGTTAAACTTGTTGCCGTTGATTTTTTATTCATATTAAAATAATATTAAGACTATTTTGTCTTTTATTTTCTCAAAAAAAATTATTTCCTTTTCAGGAAAGTCAGGTTCTGTTCTAATTTCTCCGTAAACTCATTCAGCTTTGCTTTTTCCAGCATCTGCTGCATATCCTTTCTTACTTTTTTAAATTGGTTATGGATGGGACAAGGGTAGGATTCCGAACATTCCGTAAGGCCTAAGCCACAGCCGGTAAAAATTTTATCCCCATCTAGTACTGATACTATCCGTGACAATGAACATGCCAGATGTTTTTTATCCAGATAAAAGCCGCCATTAGGGCCCTTTTGAGATTGCACAAGGCCCTTGCCTCCTAAGCGCTGCAGAATTTTGGCAATAAAATGCTCAGGCGAATCAATTCCCTTTGCAATTTCTTTAATGCCAACTTTACTGCTATCCTTAGATTTTTGTGCAATAAAGATCATTGCCCTGATAGCGTATTCACATGTTTTTGAAAACATCTATTTTATTTACAAAGTGAAGATAGTCAATAAGGGTAAATAAAAGATGAAAAAGTCTTTTATTATTATAGAGCCGGGCTTGTTCCTCACAAAAAAAGCTTCCATTTACGGAAGCTCTTTAAAGAATGTTTTATAAAATTAATCTCCCCAGATATTATCTTTTCCTTCCAGCCAAAGTTTTACGAGGTCTGTGGTAATAGATTTTGGTCTTTCTAATGGAAAGTTTAATGCCCTGTCCCAACAAAGACTGGCCATGACACCTAACGCCCTGGAAACGCCAAATA
>JBDUCK010000280.1:0-4704 GCA_040003485.1 Ferruginibacter sp.
GCAAAAAAATGCTTCTTTGTATAAGCAGTGATTTCAATTAATAAAATAACTGAGTTAGAAATATTTTCTACATTGTCTAAAACATAGTTTTGTCGAATAAATGAAACCCAAGGCGGCTGCTTTTTTTTGTCAGTTTGAAGGAAAGCAATACTATTAAAGTCTAAGTTTTGTAAACTATTATTGCTTACGAGTGGATTGTAACCATTGGCAACAGAAACTTTCTCTGCTAAGTAGCAATCTGTAAAAGTTTTAACTTTAGTTGGGTCAAAGTAATAGATAGTATAGTTCATGTCGAAGGTTTGTCAGTCGATAGGGTTACAGCCAACTCTTGTATTTACGAAAGTAAGTATAAAAACTTTCGCAAATACAGCCCGGGCAGGACGATTGACGAAACATAATTGCTACTGAATATTATTGTGCATAGTTGCTGCCATACAATTGCTCACGACCTTTACCGTAGGTAAATTAAAATTTATTTCTCAACTGGGTCGGCTGGTTGTAACCACGCTTCGGCTTCAGGAAAGCACCTACAGCCGGCAAATATTTTGGAGGCTGCAATTTGGTTTTACCTTTTTTACTTCCTGGGCTATGGGTTGCCAGGCAAGTTATGTATTCCCTGGTGAATGAGCACCCATTTGCAGATGGTGGTTCTGCTTAGTCCATACTTGCCGGCAAGTTTTCTAAAGCCGCAGCCTGTGAGTAAATACTCCGAGATAGCTTTGTCTTTTAAGTCCATAAAAATGGCAGATTTGCAAGTAACCTATTTCAGGACGAGACATCATACAATTCATTATTCACAGGCTTACTTTCCGTCGCCGGTTGTCCGCTCTTTTTTTCATCTTCATTCATTTTGATATTATAATAATTTTAGTGAGAATCGCTGATAAATTTTGCCACATTATCATGCAGTTCTTTTAAAGATGGAAGATTTAAATAAACCATGTGGCCAGACTTATAAATATTGTATGAAATATTATTTTGTAATTCTACAGGCATGGGCAAGTGATGCATTTCATAAATTCCTTCAAAATAAGGTGTACCCAAATCAAAGTAACTCATATTCAACTGTACTTTTAATTTAGGATTATAGATCATTGCCTGCGCAAGATCAGGCATTACATTCGCAAACATTGCCCGGTTAAAATCTGAGCCGGTAACAAGGTGACGGAAATCCCATTGATTGATTATGCCATTACCTGCAGGAAGATACTCTACATCTTTTCCATAATTTAAGGTGGTGCGTAAATAGTTATTGAATGCTCCGACAAATGCAGCTTTGAAGGTGGCGCCATGCGGATCATAACTTGGTGTTTTACTCAGCGGATCCATATCAAAACCTTTAAAACGGGTGTCCAGCCGGCCAGTCAATTCACCATCATCTGCCAATAAATTCTTTTCCATTTGCGGGCCGTTTATGCGAAGGTTTGCTTTGCGGATAAAAGCTTCTGATAAACCTGTATAGTTGTGGAGTTTTGTTACGATAGTATTATATTCGGCGCCCTGCAGTAACGACCCTTTGCTTAGTGCTGCGGCATATTCTGTAAGGCTGAATTCTTCTACTTCTTTTACCAACGCTTCCAGGCTTATATTTTGATTGGATAATTTGTGATGGTACCAGGCGGTAGCGGCACAGGTAGGTAACGCCAACTCATAACGCAGATCATTTCCCGGATCCATATCTGCAGCATCAGACATATTTCCGTAATTCAATAATTGTGAAAGGAGGATAACCCCATTTATATCTACCCCTTTTTTCTCCAGGATATTTGCTACAACAGCCGAACGGAATGTGCCATAGCTTTCGCCAAACAAATATTTGGGAGAGTTCCACCTGTTGTAACTATTTAAAAAGTTAAGAATGAAAGCCGCAAACGCATTTGCATCGGGATCAATGCCATAAAAATCTTTTGGCTCACCGGCACCCCCTTTGTCTTTAGTAACAATACGGCTGAAACCTGCACCAGGTGCATCTATAAACACCAGGTCGCTTACATCTAACAAACTGTATTCATTATTAACCGTTCTGTAAGGCGCCATTGTTCTGGCCGTATCATTTGCAAAAACACGTTGTGGCCCCCAGGCACCGATATGCAGCCACAGGGTAGCGCTACCGGGGCCGCCATTGTAAATAAAAGTAACCGGGCGTTTGCTTGCATCCGGTTCACCTGCTTTAAAATAAGCTGTATAAAACATGCTACAGGTGGCAGTATCTTTTGCATTTTTTAATATGAGCGTTCCTGCAATTGCTTCATAATTGATCAACTTGCCGCCAATAGTTACAGAACTTTTAGTAATTGATTTTTGCGGCCGGGTCAATAAAGTATCTTCATTTTTTCCCTGCGCATTTGTACTGTTATTAAATACAAAAAGGATAATAGCGAAGAGTGCAGTTGTGATTAATTTCATTTTATTTGTTTATTGGTGTGAGAAAAATTTATATAAAGTGTTTAAAATACAGGGGTAGCTTACTGATTTAATCTTTACTCTTTTTCAAAAATGCTAAAAGATTTACAGCCATGTCTCTAAGATGCTCCAGGTGTAATAACTGGCCACGACAAGTATTCCGAAACAGCAAAATATTATTAAAGTATTCATTCAATTCTCTTTTATCTGTTGTTAATAGTTCCGAATTATTGTTGCCGTCAATATTGTCCTTTTTAGACAAACGGGTTTTTAGTGCTTTATATCCTATCATCTTCACATGCCCGTTAATGGTTTGGTTTTGCGTGTTTTCCATTGATTGCTGGTGAATCAGGTCTGACCGTACTTCTGCATCATATTGCAGAATATGATTTTCTATTTCTTTATTTTCAATAAGATGTAAACCGCCTGCATTTTTTATCTGTTGTATAGTTCTGTCTGTATAAATAAAATCAGTAAAGCCAAAAGAATTTTTTACAATTGTTTTTAGTGTAGCACTATACTTCATGTGTACATTCAAAGAATCAAAGCAATCATCCATATTTTTTAAGGCAGAATCCCTGGCAATAAATTCAATGATCAACTTGTTATACTGTGCAGTATCTGACTGCAGATCTTCCGTGAAGGAATGTATATATTCTTTGCCCCTGGCTTTTTCTGTAAAATGTTCTCTTACATTTTCTGCAAAGAAGCCCATGGTTACAGCCAGGAATATCATCAGGAATTCTAAAAAATATTCTTTAAAATTTTTCTTTTTATGATGCAGGTCTGGATGATGATGTACTTCCATGTCTTTTTCTGTTTGAGGGTTAATTAGTGGCGCTTGCATTACCTGGCCAACAGGCACAGTAGATGAAATTTCTTCATTCTTTGCTGCATCAGCTTTTGCAACTTCATTTCCCGGCTGCTCATTCGGTACCCGATCCTCTCCGGCAGGCAAATTCTCTTCTTTATTCATTTAATTTTTTAATTTATGGAATAAAAAAGCACATAGAAATCCTATGGCGATAAATAAAAGAAATCTCAGCATTCTGCTTTTCCATCGCCTGGTTTGTTCTTTATTCATTTTCTAAATGATATTCTTTTTTAAATTCGCTGATTAATTCACTTGCCACTTTTTTAGTTCTTAGTAAACGGGAATCATTAAATCTGAGATTTCTTTGCTGTACCACTGTCATATTCAACATCTCATTTATTTCTTTTCTTTTATTTTCCAGTGGTTCGGTTTTAAGTGAGAAGAAATTTTCCATGGTTTGTTTAGACATTGTATCCAGATCCGGTAACAAATATTTTGAGACTTCATGATGAATTCCAGGGTCAATAATTTCATTGATCTGGTTTAATAACATGTTACCTCTTGTGCCATTAGCTCCGAATTCTCCATCAATAGTATTTACCATTTCATTATACTTCATCAACTTTTCCAATAGCCGGTAATTTTTAAAATATCTAAGACTACCTGAGTTTTTTATTTGTTCAAATGTCACCCTATTCCAATAAAGAGGAGCTGTCCAGTACATAAACCGGGTATAAAATGAAAATTTAGCAGCATTACGACCTTCTAAGCGATTGTTACTAAGATTTAAAAGACTATCCGTAATAGCTATGAAAATATTTCCAGATTTTACCTGAACATTAATGGCAGTTGTATCATTTTTCAAATCCTGCAATAATGATAATGCGTATTCCTTTGCCCGGTCGTTCTCTACTTTATGTTCCCTAATATTCTCGGCTACAAAGCCGAGAAACACTGCAAGAAAAAGCATAAAAAAATTCCAGCAAATATTCGCCCCATTTCTTTTTATGCGTTACGTGGTGGGGGTGTTTTTGTACTTCCATAATAGTTGATGGTTCATGGATGATAGTTGATGGTTGCTCAACAGTAATGTTTCTTTCCACTGACTGTTGTCTTTCTTTTGTTGACTCTTCTTCAAAGCCTGCGTTGTTGGTAAACAGGCTTTCAACATCCGGCGTTTGGCTTTCAGCGTTTTGGTTTTCTATTTTTTCTTCCTCACTCATTTTTAATTAAAATTATCTTTTTTACGCAATGCTTATTAGCATTAAACTCTTCTTTTCTAAGTATGGGTGTTGATGTACTTCCACGGTTTTATTTTTTAAATAATTGCCGGTTTGTAAATTCAAAAGTTGCTTTGTAGGCCTTCACCCAATTGTTATGCAGCAGAAAAAAATGCACATCATCTGGCAACACCAACTGCTCTACATGTACACCCTGTTTACGCAAAAGCTCAGCCATGTGCACCGATTCACTGAAAGGCACATTGC
>JBDUCK010000038.1:0-15946 GCA_040003485.1 Ferruginibacter sp.
GATAGTTGATAGTTGATAGTTGATAGTTGATAGTTGATAGTTGATAGTTGATAGTTGATAGTCTTTTAGAAACGCAAGTTAATTATGAAGCACAAAATTTTCACCATTCACCCTTGGCCATTCACCAAATGACTTTAAACAAACTGTCATTAAAATAAAAACTTTATAATAATGGAAAATATGCTTCAATTTATTTCTGCTAACCAGCAAATGATCTACATCGTAATACTGATGATATTTGTTGGTATTGAAGTTATAGGCCGTGTGCCCAGCGTACTGCACACACCATTGATGAGCGGTGCAAATGCCATTCATGGGGTGGTGGTGATAGGCGCTATCATTGTGATGGGTAAAGCAGAAGCGAATAATTATTTGGCATTGGTACTTGGATTTTTAGCAGTGATTCTGGGGACTTTAAATGTAGTTGGTGGCTTTGTGGTAACCGACAGGATGTTGGAGATGTTTAAGAAAAAGAAATAGCCCTAAATCCCTGAAGGGACTTAAAATGCAGTGTATGATTATTTGAAACATTTAAAAAATAATAAAGCTTAATCAAATTAAAAATGCAAAAGCCCCTTGGGGGTTGGGACAAAAATAAAATTATTCTGCCTTTAATTTTATTAATAGAATATAAAATGGAAAAAAATATTTTTTAATCTTTTACACAATCTTCTCCATTTCCCTCCCCTCCGGGGAGGATAAGTGGGGCTTTTATTATGCAATTACATATTCTTACCATTTGTTACCTTCTTGCTTCAGTAACCTTTATCATCGGTCTTAAAATGTTGTCCAATCCTGTATCTGCACGCAAAGGAAATTTACTGGCAGCCACCGGGATGACGGTCGCTATTTTAGCAACCATCTTTCTGTATAAAAATGCAGAGACCGGCGAGGGCCTTCATAACTACGCCTGGATATTTGGCGGTTTATTTATTGGCGCCATTTCGGGTACCCTGGCTGCAAAAAAAGTAAAGATGACGGCCATGCCCGAAATGGTGAGTCTCTTCAACGGTATGGGCGGTGCCTGTGCTGCCTTGATTTCATTGGTAGAATTTGATCATATATCAAGAGAGCTTGCCGCCAACGATAATATGCCTTTGTTGATTGAGCATTTTAGGCCAACCGTTTTAATTATTGTTTTAGGTTTGATTATAGGGTCCGTTTCTTTTGCCGGCAGTATGATTGCCTGGGGCAAATTAAATGGCAAAGTAAAAGACCTTAGTTTCCCGGGGCAGAATATTTTGAATCTTTTCTTTTTAGGTGTAGCGTTGGCCGCCGCAGTCTATTTAATTATTAATCCGGCGCACCCATTGATCATCTATGGTATTTTTATTTTAGCCTTGCTGTATGGGGTATTGTTTGTAATGCCCATCGGTGGGGCGGATATGCCGGTGGTAATTTCTTTACTCAACTCTTTTACCGGTGTGGCTGCGGCTTTCGGCGGATTTTTGTACGATAATAAAGTTATGCTCACCGGCGGTATTTTAGTTGGCGCTGCAGGTACGTTGCTTACCATCCTCATGTGTAAAGCCATGAACCGTTCCTTAAAAAATGTATTGGTAGGTTCTTTTGGCGGCAATAAAACTGCGGGTATTACTAACGGGGATGGACAGGGGCATTACAAAGAAATTTCGCTGAGCGATGCTGCCATGGTAATGAGTTATGCAAAAAAAGTAATGATTGTGCCGGGCTATGGGCTGGCGGTAGCACAGGCGCAGCACAGTTGCCACGAGTTGGAAAAAATATTAAATGATAAAGGTGTAGAAGTAAAATATGCCATACACCCGGTGGCAGGCCGCATGCCGGGCCACATGAATGTATTGCTTGCAGAAGCGGATGTGAATTATGAAAAATTAGAGGAAATGGAGCAAGCTAATGATGAATTTAAAACCTGCGATGTAGTACTCATACTCGGTGCCAACGATGTGGTAAACCCGGCCGCAAAAAATGATCCTGAATCCCCCATTTACGGTATGCCCATTTTAGAAGTAGAGCAGGCCAAAACCGTAATAGTAAACAAGCGCAGCATGAAGCCCGGCTATGCCGGTATAGAAAATGATCTTTTCTTTCAGCCAAAAACTTCTATGCTTTTTGGCGATGCAAAAAAAGTGCTGCAGGATTTGTGTGCGGAAGTAAAAGCGGTGTAACCGAATTGCCCCGGCTTTAAAGCCGGGGCAATTCGGTGGGGGAGGAAATGGAGAAGATGGAAGCGGAGAATATTTTTATTTTGTTGGCTAAGCATTTGTAATTCCTCAACATCGTGGAGCCTGCCCTGAGGTACGAAGGGTCACTCCCTTATACAGAATAGTCCTACTGAAATTTTAAGAAACCGTAGACAAAAGTGGATAGTATTTCCGGGCATAAAAAAAGTGACAGCTTTTTATTGCTGTCACTCGTAAATACCACTTCCTGAAAATCATCAGTAGTGCTACCAAAGGAGCCTAATATTTTTTTACGATATTATAAAAGAAAGCAGTTGGTGGTCCTTCTACACCGGCTTTAGCCATTTTATCTTTCAGGTCCGGCGATTTTAAAAAAGCTTCTGCTTTTTTCATATCAGTAACAGCAAACACAATACCTACAGAATGATTATCTCCTATGGCATAGCCAAGCCCACGATCCATAAGGCCGGCATCCATCCTTACCTGTTTGTGGCTGTCAAATTCTTTTTTCCAGGCATCCCAGTCTTTCACTTTATGCGTCATCATCAACCGGGCGGTTTGTGCAATCGGTGTGGAATCATTCATCACTACATCCAGGTAGGTAAAAGTTGGTACACTTGTTACTCCGCCTGTTTTCATCCTTTCTTTCATTTCTGCCGACGCCGTTAATTCTTTCGCTTTATCAGCGTCAGCCATTTTTAACATTATCACTACCATATTTGGGTCAGTTAATCCCCGGCCTAAAATATAATTGGCTAAGCCATACGAACGCCGGATAGAATCATGGGACTCATACGCCACTTTCCATTTATCAAAATTGGCCACCTTATGCTGAATGATCAATACGTTGCCGGGTTTAGAAGCCGGCGGGGGTTCCATAACTTTAGCAACGGTTGTGTCTGCGGTGGTGGTGGTTGCATCTTCCGTTTTTTTATCATTGCCGGAATTACAGGATAGCACAGAGAATAACATACTAACGGCAACTGGAATAGCTGCTGAGAATTTTAATTGCTTCATGTTGAAAAGTTTTAAATAATTATTAAAGATCAAAAGAGGATAGCAAAGAAATCAGGGGATACTAATTCAGCTAAATGTAAAATTTAAAAAAATTAAATGCAACAAATGAAGGAGATATTTTTTAGGGATATTTTAAAAAGGATGGTGGGGAAGGAAATGGAGAAGATGATGGGAGGATTATGATTTTATTTTTTTGTGAACAGGCATTGGTAATTCTATCAACGTCGTTGTGTCACTCACTTGTACGGCATATCTTTTTGCAACTTTTCCGGAGCGTAGAGACGGCAGGCGTTACTTTATTGAACTAAACAATTAATTCATTAGATTGTGCGTAAAACACACAATCCCCTACATGAACCATCTTTATTTTGGCGACTGCCTGGATGTTTTAAAAGAATTGAAAGAACACCATCCACAACCCTTCATCGACCTCATTTACATAGACCCACCGTTTAACAGCAAGCGCAATTATAATTTACTGTTTTAAAGCATGGACATGAAAGACTCTAATGCACAAAAGCAGGCCTTCAGTGATTCGGTTGAGGAGAAAAAGAAGAAGAGAGAAGCGAAGAGTATACTGGTTTGTGTTATAAATTTGAACCCTTCATTGACCAAAAAGTTATTATGAGACATTTCACTATATCCATTGGTCTCTTAATTTTGACACTTACTGTTTTTGGGCAAACAGTTGAGGAAACCTATCCAAAAACTTTGTGGTGTGACAACGACATATTTGCAATTAAATATGGCGGCTTTCCAGACTTAGACACTTTTAAAGTTAGCAGGACAGATAAAACAAGTCCGGGTTTTGATGCCAAACTAAATGCTTACGCAATAATTTATTATAACAGTGATTCATTGCGGATAAATTATAATAACAAATTGCCTTACCAGCATAACTATTATATAAATTTTGAATCGCCAAAAGGTAAAACAACATTGCGTTTCCATTTTAATGAGCTAACAAACTATTTTGATAAAGAATTCATAGAAAAAAATGAAGGTCAAATCTCGTTTGCAATTCCTGAAGTATATGAACTGGCCAATATAATTTGGACACTTTCGCCGAGTGGACAAAAAGCAACTGACTTGAATAAAGAAGGAGAATATTACAAAAAAATTCTAGCTTACTTTAAGCCTTTTCAAAATCATCCAGTTTTTAAATCACTTTCGTTCCCCGATAGTATTTATGGAAATAAATATTATGACTTTAGGGAAAACAGTTTCGCATTTAACTTTAAGAATCCAAAAGAAGATTCATCACTTTGTAAATTATTGTTTAATGGCCCTTATTATTATGTTTATGGTAACGAATTAGCCGACAGTAGTTTATTTGGCAAGCTAAAACCCCTTGTTGAAGATTTTGCAATAAAATCTAAATTCAGGAAATTTTATAAAGCAAATTTCGAATTTTACAAAAAGGAAATTCAAAGGCAAGCGGAGTTAATGCCCATAAAAAAAATGTGGGACTGGTTAGAAATTGAATTTCCGAAAATCAAATACAACTCTTACAAAATTATTTTTTCGCCATTAATTAGAGGCTCTCACAGTACACAGAACTACTCAAGTGACATAGCCTACCCAAAATACTTTAGAGAAGCGGTAATGTTTGTTTGCGGTCCTGAAAGGTATGATGCAAACAAGGAATTAACAGAAAAACAAAAAGAAGGATTATTAACGGGAATTGTATTTACGGAAATTGACCACAACTACGTTAATCCAACTACTGCCAAATACTCAAAACAAATAGACAGTATTTTTTCAAATAGAAAAATATGGGCACAGCAGGGTAACGGCAGCGATTTCTACACAAGACCAATAAGCGTGTTTAATGAGTACATGACCCACTCCGTTTTTTGCTTATACATTTATGACACATACGATAAAGAAACGGCAGAATTTATTATACGTAACAGAGAATCAATAATGGTTGACAAACGGAACTTTATTAGATTTAAAGAATTTGACACAGAATTATTACGGTTACGACAGGAAAACAAAAATTTAAAAGTAGTTGAATTGTATCCACTTATTCTACATTGGTGCAAAATACAGCAATAACTTTTACCAACTTTATATCTTTAATCGAATTCAATTCCAGTGCTGAACATTTTTCAAACGCCCGTCAAACGCAAAGTCCAACTTAATAGAAATGTATTATTTTAGCGAACAGCCCACGGTGTTTTCCATCCATGCCATCAAAAATTAAGATATCCTAAAAATTTATCAATCAATTAGTCAGTTGAATGGGCTATCAGTTTGTAAAAGTGTTTTAAGTAATTGTAAAGTCAAGCAATTGTATGGACCTCACGTTTAACAAATACTTTTCACTTAACAAACTATTTTACATTTAAAAAAAATGATAAGACCATTACTATTGCTTATTTCAACTTTATTCGTCGGACACATCTCAATTGCACAGACAAAAACATCCAAATTTGCTTTTCAAAAGTTTTCGGCTGACACTGTTAAAAGCACAATTGATGATTGGACAAAGGAACTTCGTATTAAACACCCAGGTTTTTACAGATACAATTCTAAAGAAGACTTTAATAAATATATTGACTCAATTAAAAGCACAGTTAAAGATTCTCTGACTGAAATGGGGGCTTTTCTGAAATTTAAACCAATCATTACTAAAATTCATTGCCTTCATTCAGGAATATCACTTCCTAAAGAGTATAAAGATTATCTAAATCAACAGCCTAATTTATTCCCTTTTCAAGTCTATTTTAATGACAACAAAGCGTATGTAATAAAAAATTATTCGGCTGCAACTTCTATTTTAGCAGGAGACGAAATTTTAAGTATCAACGGGAAAAGCATTGACAAAATAACGGCTCAATTACTTTCTTTAATTCCATCAGACGGCTATAATCTAACCATGAAATACAGAGCCTTGTATTTACAGTTTCCAAGTTGGTACAGAAGTATTGACCTCAGCGAAAACTTTGTAACCGTAATAAAACAAAACAGTATTGAAAAGACATATCAAATAAAAGGAGCAAAATTTAACGATATAGTTCGGGATGGATTTTTAAGGGAACCTGTAAGAACAAAACAATTGGAGTTTAAAATCGAAAATAATATCGGTTTTCTTACCATTCATTCTTTTGCACAAACTGACATTAAAAAAGCTAAACAGGATTTTAAAGAATTTATTGACCAAACATTTACTGAAATTGAAACAAACAAAATTCAAAACATAGTCGTGGATTTGAGAGATAACACAGGTGGTTCAGACCCTTACGCTGCCTATTTTACAAGTTATTTCTTTGATAAGCCTTTTCGCTATTGGGATAGAATAGAAGTAACAGAGGCAATTGCAAAAGAAATAAAGGGCGCTGCATTAAAACTTTTTTACAGAAAACCAATTCAAAAAGATAGTGTTTGGTTATGGCAAAAAGGAAGGCATACAAATGAATTTGATTTTTATGAAGAACAAAGGCCTGCAAAAAATAACTATAAAGGGAATACTTATGTTTTAATAAATGGCTTTTGCATGTCATCATGTGCAGATGTTGCTGCAATATTATCGTACAATAAAAAAGCAATTTTTATTGGACAAGAAACAGGAGGTGGTTATCAAGGCAATACAAGCGGAATGATTCCAGATAGCAAAGTGCAGCCATTTGACTTTACCTTGACTGTCCCATTACAAAAATATTTTAATTACGTTGACACATCAAAAAATATTGGTAGAGGGACAATACCTGACTATCCGGTTAACATGACAAGCGATGAAGTTTTGAAAGGGGAAGACAAAGAATTACAAACCACTATTGACCTCATAAAAAGTGGTTCAAAGTAGTTCACGCTTTTAAAATCGCTTCTTTAGATAAAGCGTAGAACAACTATCTTAATTAAAAGTTTTTCAATCAGCATTTGTTCCGGGACCAGCTATTATTCCCTTACTTAGCCAAGTCTGGAGCGTTTTAGATATGCACAAAGTATTAAACAGTTCTTTACTCGTTTTAGAATTAGACGAAAAAATATCTTCTTTCCAGAGTGAAAGAATAGAGGTAGAATAATCCTTTCTATTTTTTCAAAAACGCTTTTATAACTTCAAAATCTTTTGCTGGCTCCTCCACCTGGGGATTGTGGCCGCTATGTTCGAACATTACAAACTGTGCCTGGGGGCAATAAGTTTTATATTTTACCTGCATCCAGGGAACGGCAACCCGGTCATATCTTCCGGCAAGAATAAGGATAGGCATTTTCAGGTCTTTTAATTGTTTGCGGAAATCAAAATTGCCGATATCGCTGCCCACAATAAAATCGCCATCCTTGCCCACCATCTGGTAATATAATTTTGAGTTGAAGGGATTTGGATAAGGCTTGCTGCCACGCCCAAGAAAATTATTGGGGTTGTAAGCATACAAAAAGCCATAAGGCACCCGGCCATAAATATCCTGGTGCGCCTGGTCGCTGGATATGGCGCCCTGCTCCCGTACTTTCATCAGTGTATCCCATACTTCGGGATAATTTGTTTTTATTTCGTGGTTGCTGTTGTCATCATTTTCCTGCCACATTACAAAGCTGTGAAAACCATTTGCAATAATCAGGTGGCTCATATTTTCACCGTATTTTATAGCATAGCCCTGCGCCACCAAACTGCCATACGAATGCCCAAGAAGGCTAATCTTATTAAGGTGCATAGCTTTTCGCAAACCTTCAATATCTTCTATATCTCTTTGCAGTGTATATTCCTGCGGCGCTTTTGCGGTATCTGATTTCCCCCGGCCAAAGCCATCAAAATAGATCACCTGTATATTGGAATTTACCGTAAGCGAATCAAAAACACGGTACCCCAAATGATTCCCACCGGGGCCACCTGGAATGATAAAAACAGGCTCGCCGGAGCCTACGGTAACGGTATAAATTTTTGCACCATTTACCGTAAAGTATTTTCCACCTGTATAACTATCCGGAAAAGTTTGGGCAAATAAAGTTTGGACAAAAAATAAAAGATTAACTGCAAAGAATATTTTTTTCATTTGAATATTTTAAAGTGCATTTTAAATTTACGCTTTGGTAAAAGTTGAAAAATGGTATATGGTACAAGAGTGCGATGCAACGATGATGCCCTGCGAACTAATGCTGGTAACAAAAAATATAAGCACTAATTTTACTAAAGAACCGATTTAGTTTTACCGTTAAACAAATATAAATACTTGTCGCAACAATTACCCCCGGCATTATTGGCTTCTTTGCAAAACGTAAAAGGCTTCAGCGAAAATGCATTTGTGCAGGTACATGAAAGTGGTGAGCAAATAACTTCAATTAGAATCAATCCTGGTAAAATATTGGATGCTTCCCAAATAGCCCTTTTAGGGGGGGTCCCCGTTCCTTGGAGTTCCCGTGGCTACTATCTTTCGCAGCGCCCATCCTTTACGGCAGACCCTTTGTTTCATGCCGGTGCTTATTATGTGCAGGAAGCCAGCAGCATGTTTTTAGAAGAAGCTATCAGGCAAACCTGTGATTTAAATGCAATGCTGCAGGTGCTTGATCTTTGTGCTGCACCGGGTGGAAAATCAACTTTAATTCAATCGTTGATCTCGCCGCAAAGTTTACTGGTGAGCAATGAAGTAATTAAAGCCAGGGTAAATATCCTTGCTGAAAATATTACCAAATGGGGAGCAGCAAATGTTGTGGTAACTAATAATGATGCAAAGGATTTTCAACGGTTCCCGGCTTTTTTTGACTTAGTAGTAGCAGATGCACCTTGCAGCGGCAGTGGGCTGTTTCGTAAAGATCCGGAAGCAATAAATGAATGGAGCCTGAATAACGTGGCGCTTTGCAGTCAGCGCCAGCAAAGGATTCTGGCCGATGTATTGCCTGCTTTAAAACCGGGTGGCGTTTTAATTTATGCCACCTGTTCTTATTCGGAAAGTGAAGATGAAGCCATTGCAGATTGGCTCGTTAGTGACTGTAACCTGTCGTCGCTAAAGCTGCAATTAAAAGAAGAATGGAACATCGTTGAAACTAAATCTCCAATACATAACGCTTACGGTTACCGGTTTTATCCTGATAAAATAAAAGGCGAAGGTTTTTTTATTGCAGCGTTTAAAAAAAATATTTCTGAAAACAGCTCAAAAGAAATTAAGCCAAAAAATAAACCACAGCTACTGAGTAAAACTGAACTGGAAATAGTAAAGCCTTTTATAAAAAACGCCGATGATTTTTCATTTCTTAAATGGCAGGATGAAGTGCTGACTTTTCCTTCTTCAATTTATGAACAGGTAATATTACTTCAATCTGTTTTATACCTTAAAAAAGCCGGCGTAAAAATGGGCGCTATTATCCGTAACGAATTAATACCTGGTCATGAGCTGGCAATAAGTACAATTGGCTCAGAAAAACTAAAGGCTGTTCACGTAGATTTACCAACAGCACTACAATATTTACGGCGACAGGATATTAATATTGCCACAGATATTAAAGGGTGGGCAGTATTAAAATACAGGGATTTTACTTTAGGCCTGGTAAAAATTTTACCCAACAGGATCAATAATTATTACCCTAAAGACTGGCGTATTCTTAACAAGTAATGGTTTTATGAACCAACTTATTTCTGCATCTTTGTAACTATAATTTTTGTAGATGAAAAAGTTAATCGTTTTATTGTTTTTTATTCCGCTATTTGTAAATGCGCAGACTACACATACTGTTACGGCTAAAGAAACACTCTATTCCCTTGGCCGGGAATATAATATTCATCCGAAAGAACTGGCAGCATATAATAATATTCCATTTGATAAAGGCCTGGTACCAGGCCAGGTTTTAAAAATTCCTGCAAAGGGAAAACTTCCCGCATTCGTAACAGCACCGGTAAAAACGGATGTTACTGTTAAAGAAAAAACTCCTGAAAAGACGACAGCAGCAAAACCTGCAACCATCAAAGCAGAACCCGTGAAAACAGAAACTGTTTCAGCAACTGTACCCATTTATCATAAGGTTACTAAAAAAGAAACACTTTACCACATAAGTACTTTATACAACAAAGTGCCTATTGCAGATATTAAAAAATGGAATCACTTAACTGGTGACGGTTTAAGTGAAGGAACAGAATTGATTGTTGGTTATAAAAAAGCCTCTAAAGAAGAAGCCATGCAAACAACTGCCGCAGTCATTAAGCCAGCGCCGGCAACTATTAAAACAGAAGAGCCAACAGGAAATGATATTGTAAAAAGAAATCCGCCGACACTGCCGGATGTTTCTGCAGGTAAAATATCGCAACCAAAAACATTGCCGGTTAATCCTGTAACCGGTAAAAATTTCAACGGTGGTTTTTTCAAGAGCATATACATCAATCAACCGCTCCATAAAATGGAAGAGAAAGGTGAGGCCGGGATTTTTAAAAGTACCAGCGGGTGGGAAGATGGAAAATATTATTGCCTGCACAACACTGCCCAGGCAGGCTCTATAATAAAAATTACCAGCACTGCCACCAACAAAACAATTTATGCAAAAGTGCTGGATGTGATCCCTGACCTGAAACAAAACAGTGGCCTGGTAATGCGGATCAGTAATGCGGCTGCAGAAGAACTGGGTGTAGGAGCCAATAATTTTGAGTGCACTATAAATTATTAATTGATAAAATGATTTTTTTGAAAGCAGCTTTCCGGCTGCTTTTTTTATGTGAACTGGTAGCCTCTTAAAAAATCTTCTATATTCATTTTTTTCTTTCCCTCCAGTTGCAATTCTTTTACTGAAATATAGCCATTGCTGCAAGCGAACCGTAAAAATGTTTTACCATCTGTTTCAATTTCTCCGGCGGGCATGACTGGTTTTTTATTTACTTTATCAACTTTATATACCTTTAACTTCTTCCCTTTTAAAAAAGTAAATGCCGTAGGATAGGGAGATAAACCCCTGACCAGGTTATAAACTTCATCCATGGATTTTGTAAAATCTACCTGGCAGGTTTCTGTAAAAATTTTAGGCGCATGATAAAGCTGTGAATGGGGAGTAGTGAATGGTGAAACGCCTGAGATATTTTTTTGATCGTCGGTAATTTCACCCATTGACCATTCACTATTGACAATTGACTCCTGTGCCGTTTCTTTCAAACTGCCATCCTCCATGCCTTTCAGGGTTTTCAGCAATAGTCCAGCACCCACCTCTTTCATTTTATCGTGCAGTTCTCCGGCGGTCTCATCATCGTCTATATTTATTTTTTCGGCCAGTAAAATATTGCCGGTGTCTATGGCATGCTGCAATTTGAAAGTAGTAACCCCGGTATAGTTTTCGCCGTTGATAATTGCCCAGTTAATGGGTGCCGCCCCACGGTATTGCGGCAGCAATGAGCCATGTAGATTGATGGTGCCCAGCGGCGGCATATCCCAGACTGCTTCTGGCAGCATTCTGAAAGCAACAACGATCTGCACATCGGCCTGCAATGATTTTAATTCCTGTAAAAATTCTGGGCTCTTTAATTTTTCTGGCTGAAGAAAATTCAGATGATGGTCTACTGCATATTTTTTTACTGCACTTTGTTGCAGTTCCATGCCACGTCCACCGGGCTTATCAGGCGCAGTAATAACCCCTACAATATTATAACCGGCATGCACCAGTTTATCTAATGATGCTACCGCAAATTCCGGTGTGCCCATAAATATAATCCGCAGGCCTTGTTTTTTACCAAGCGGAAAAGGCACAACATTTTTTGACTGCGGATCTGGTATTTGCTTTTCAATCATGACTGTTTTTCTTTATGGCTTAAAATCTTCATAAAGCAAATATTTTTTCCTGGTGGCTTTAAATGCAGTTAAGGCTGGTTCCCAGCTTTTTCTTATTTCATTTTCGGGCATACCATTTTTTACCTGTTGCATAAAAATATCATTGCCGGCAAGTTTGTCTATGTAATTTGTTTTCAGAAAAAAGCTATCCTTACCTGGGAATAATTTGTAAGCCTCTAGAAAATATTTCAGTTGTATTTTTCCCTCAACTTTTTGCAGCACCTCTTCATTACTGCCCGATAAATTAAAGCCATAGCATTGCAGGTAAAAACATTTACTGCTTTTTGCGCCAGCATTGGGCCTGGGTGTAAAAGCGTATAAATTTTTTGGTAGGGCAGGGTGCCCGAATATTTCAAAAGGTTTATCTGTGCCCCTGCCTTCACTCATTACGGTACCTTCTACAAAACAGGTAGAGGGATACCAGTAGATGGCCTGCATTTCTTTTAAGTTTGGGGAGGGCATTACCGGCAGAATATATTTTGTATTGTGGTCATAATTTTTGCATTTAATTACCTGCACATGAAAAGGCGTATCTACTGTTGGGTTAGTGGTAACATTGTATGCATTTATTTTGTTTGCCTCCGGCGACAACCAGTTTTCGCCTGCGAGCATCAGGGCATATTCTCCCATCGTCATCCCATACACAATGGGGATGGGCTGCATGCCGACAAAACTTTTAAACTTCATATCCAGCACCGGGCCATCTACATAAAAACCATTTGGGTTGGGCCTATCTAATATCAATAAAGGTTTATGGTTTTCTATGGCCGCTTCCAGGTAATATTGTAATGAAGAAATATAGGTGTAAAATCTAACGCCTACATCCTGTATGTCAAAAATTAACACATCCACATCTTTAAGATCGGCTACGGTCGGTTTTTTATGGTCACCGTAAAGGCTGATTAAAGGGATACCCGTTTTTTTATCAGTCAGATCTGATACGTGTTCGCCGGCATCGGCATCACCCCTAAACCCATGCTCAGGGCCAAATATCTTCACTATTTTTATACCTTTTTTTAATAATGTATCTACCAGGTGGGTATGCTGCACCATACTGGTCTGATTGGCAAAAACCGCTACAGACTTGCCTTCGAGCATGGGCAGCCACACTTCCATCCGCTCTGCCCCCGTAATTACCCTGGCAGAACTGCCTGTAACCGTTTTTGTTTGGGCGCAGGAGGAATTAACGGTTGTTAAGGCTACGGCGAAAAGTATTATTGCAAAATTTTTCATAAATCAAAGTTGAGTAAAGTTTTTTAATTCGGCTTTATTGAGATAAACTTTTAATTTTGCTTTATTATTTGCGGCGGCATAAACTGGTTTTTATTGATGAATAGAAATAAAATGTATAAGTGTGCGACGCAAGGATGCTGACGAAAGATTCGTAAGCTGATAACAAAAAAAATAAAAACTATGCAACAGGTAAAAACTGGTGATAAAGTAAAAGTACATTACACCGGGAAATTAACATCAGGGGATGAATTTGATTCTTCTGCAGGGCGGGAGCCATTGGAGTTTACAGTTGGCGCAGGCCAGATGATAAAAGGTTTTGATGCAGCCCTACCCGGTATGGTAGTTGGCGATAAAAAGACCATAAACATTCCGGCAGAAGATGGCTATGGCGAAAGAAGTGAAGAAGCCATTATTGAATTTGCAAAACAAAATATTCCGGCAGATATGAAACTGGAACCGGGAATGCCGCTTACTTTGAGTAACCAGGATGGGCAGCCGGTACCGGTAATTGTAAAAGAAATAAAAGATGATATCGTGATACTGGATGCCAATCATTTCCTGGCAGGGCAAGAACTTGTTTTTGATATTGAGTTGATGGAGATACAAGGATTGATAATTCAGTAGTTCAAAAGTCAAAAGTCAATTGGGAAGCAGTTTGCGGAAGTAAACTGCTTTTTTTACTTTAAGGGCTTTCATTTTATTTACCCCACTTCATATTCCTTATTTTTACCTTCTTATAAATAATTTTATTGAGTGTGGTTTCTAAACGGCTAAGGGCTAAACTCCTAAATTTACAAACATGATTCAGATAAATAGAGATGCGCTTGCACAACGGTTTATAAAGTATGTGCAGATAGATACACAGAGTGACCCTAACGGCAACGAACACCCGACTACACAAAAACAAAAAGATTTAAGCAAGGTTTTATTTGATGAACTAAAACAAATGGGATTACAATCAGTAGAGTTGGATGAATATGGTTATGTATATGCAACCGTGCCGGGCAACAGTTCTAAAAAGAATATACCGGCTATTTGCTTTTGCTCACATGTAGATACAGCGCCTGATTGCAGCGGTACCAATGTGAAACCAATCCTGCATAAAAATTATAATGGCGAAGATTTTGTAATGCCTGATGATGCCATGCAGGTATTAAAGATCATGGATTCACCGTATTTAAAAAATCATATCGGCAGCGATATTATTACTGCCAGTGGAAATACTTTATTAGGTGCCGATGACAAAAGCGGCGTGGCTGTTATTATGCAGGCGGCGCAATATTTTGTAGATAACCCGTCCATATTACATGGAGATATCAAGATTGTATTTACGCCTGACGAAGAAGTAGGAAAAGGAACAGTAAAAATTGACATGCAAAAAGTAGGTGCCCAATTTGGCTATACTTTAGATGGCGGTGAAGCAGGCAGCCTGGAAGATGAAACCTTTAGTGCTGATGGTGCAAGCATTATTATTCATGGTGTGATAGCACACCCCGGCTATGCAAAAGATAAACTGGTAAATGCTATTAAAATTGCCGGGGAGATACTGGATGCGTTACCAAAAAATGAATGGAGCCCGGAAACAACAGAAGGAAGGCAGGGATTTGTGCATCCCGTTTCTGTAAATGGCATAGCAGAAAAAGCAACCATCAGTTTTATTGTAAGGGATTTTACAACACAGGGTTTAATTGAACATCATAGCAGACTGAAAAAAATTGCAGAAGAAATAATTGCCCGGCACAAAGGCACGACAATGGAATATGTGCAGGCCGAGCAATACCGCAATATGAAAGAAGTGCTGGACAAACATCCGCAGGTAGCGCAATATGCAGCCGAAGCCATACAGCGTGCAGGCCTAACGGTGAAGCAGGAAAGCATTCGTGGGGGCACTGATGGCAGCAGGCTTAGTTATATCGGGTTGCCATGTCCCAATATTTTTACCGGTATGCAGAATATTCACAGCAAGCTGGAGTGGATTGGTGTAAACGATATGGTGAAGGCTGCGGAAACCATTGTGCAGTTGAGTATGATATGGGAGGAAAAGAGTTAAGATTTGGCGCCGGCATTTGTATTTCATAGCATTATTGTTGTGTCACTCTCTTGTACGGTATACCTTTTTTCAACTTTTATCGAAGTGAGGTGAGACCTTATTGATAATGTCCATACAGGGAAAACACAACAATTCTTTCTGATTCTACTTTATAAACAATACGATGTTCCTGGTTAATTCGCCTGCTCCAATATCCTTTATAATTAGCTTTTAGTGGTTCCGGTTGACCTATGCCATCAAAAGGTGTTTTACAGCATCCCTCTAAAAGGCTGTGAATTTTTTTAAGCGTCTTCAAATCATTCTTCACCCACCAGCCTACATCTTCCCATGCTTTTGGCATAAATAATAGGCTAAGCATTCAACATATTTTTCAATTTAGCAAGACTAAGAGCAGTTGGTTTAATTGTACCCTTTTCATAAGCCTCAATACTTTGCAAAATAGCAGAATTAGTAATTTCATTTTTCGATACAGCCTTAGCTTTTTTTACAAATGAAATACTTTTTAAAAGCTCCATTACAAATTCTGCTTTATTATCATTTACTTCTAAAAGAATTTTCATATTACTTATTTTCAATAAAACAAAAGTAGGGTTTACATTGGATTATCAGGTTAATTTATTTAGTAAATCACCATAAGTTTGTTAGGGATGAGGATGCAAATTATCAATTATCCACTATCAATTATTCCCTACCTTACACAAAAATTATAAATAATGGAATTACTAAAAGATTATTGGTGGGTC
>JBDUCK010000281.1:0-4687 GCA_040003485.1 Ferruginibacter sp.
GGAGATTTTAAAAACTTAAAAATTTATAAAATGAAGGATTTTTTTGTAATAGCCATTGCGGTCATGATTTTCATTGTAATATTTCAAATTGCAAAAGCAAGTGAATATGTCAGTGTCTTAAAAGGAGAAGAAGGCACCCGTAGACAAAATAATAAGATCAATGGTTTTATGCTGATCAGCTTTTTAATTTTGGGGCTCATAGGTGTATGGGTATGCAATGAATGGTTTTATCCTAAAACGTTGTTTCCACAAGGTTCGGCTTCTGTAGAGGGAGAAAAAATAGATCTGATGTTATACATCACCATCGGAGTTACCGGTGTTGTATTTGTAATAACACAGGCATTACTTTTCTGGTTTGCATTTAAATACCAGGAAAAAGAAAATCGCAAAGCATTTTTCTTTCCGCACAATAATAAGCTGGAATTATTATGGACAACTGTACCGGCAATTTTCTTAACGGTACTGGTGGTATTTGGTTTAAAATATTGGTTTAAAATGACCAACGATGCCCCTACTTCAACGATGATAAATGGGGTAGCCAAAAAAACTACCCTGGTAGAAATAACGGGCCACCAGTTTGCCTGGGAAATGCGTTATCCCGGCAAAGATGGAGTACTGGGAAAAAAGAATTACAAATTATATAATGCTCCTTCCGGAAATATATTAGGGGTGGATTTTGAAGACCCGGAAAGCCATGATGATCTGCACACAACGGAAATGCATTTACCTGTTGGTATACCAGTAAAACTCGTCATCAATTCTATGGATGTAATTCATGATGTTGGGCTTTCTCATTTTAGAATGAAGATGGATGCGGTACCGGGCATACCAACCACCATGTGGTTTACCCCAAAATATACTACCGAAGAAATGAGGATAAAAACCGGCAACGCCAATTTTGTATATGAAATAAGTTGCGACCAGATTTGTGGTAAAGGGCATTTTTCTATGAGAGGGGTTATTACTGTAGAAAGTGAAGCAGAATATAAAAAATGGCTGGCTACACAAAAGCCGGAATATTTTACCCTGTTCCCGGATAAGGACCCAACAAAAACAAACCAGGTAAAAGACAGTGCTGTGGCAGTAAAACAACTTGCAGCAGTAATGCCAATAAAATAATTATACCAAAGGAATTGAAAAAAAATTAATAACTATGGACAGCGCACTCACATTAGAAAAAAGTATCCTTGCAGGTGATGATACACATCATGAGCATGGACACGAGCATCACCAGTCTTTTATAACTAAATACGTATTTAGCCAGGATCATAAAACCATTGCCAAACAGTTTTTGGTGACTGGTATTATCTGGGCAATAATCGGCGGTTTGTTCTCGGTTATATTTAGGCTACAGTTAGGTTACCCCGAGGCTACCTTTCCTTTCTTGGAAGACTTTTTAGGCCATTGGGCTAAAGGGGGCAAACTGCAACCGGAATTTTATTATGCGTTGGTAACCATGCATGGTACGGTATTGGTGTTTTTTGTATTAACTGCCGGCCTTAGCGGAACCTTTGCAAACTTTTTAATTCCATTACAGATTGGTGCCAGGGATATGGCTTCACCACTTTTAAATATGCTGAGCTACTGGTTCTTCTTTAGTGCTTCAATAGTGATGATCTCTTCTTTGTTTGTACAAACAGGCCCAGCAAGTGGCGGTTGGACGGTGTATCCGCCATTGAGTGCTTTAGGCGATGCATCAATGGGAAGTAAAATAGGAATGGATCTTTGGCTCGTATCCATGGCTTTATTTATTGTCTCTTCTTTATTGGGCGGTTTAAATTATATTACCACCATTCTTAACATGCGAACCAAGGGAATGAGCATGACACGAATGCCGCTGACTATTTGGGCCTTGTTCTTTACCGCAGTATTGGGTGTGCTTTCTTTCCCGGTTTTATTATCAGGCGCTATACTGTTATTATTTGATCGTAATCTTGGCACAAGCTTCTTTTTAAGTGATATAGTGGTTGCCGGTAAAATTTTACCAAATGAAGGTGGAAGTGCTATTTTGTTCCAGCATTTATTCTGGTTCTTGGGGCACCCGGAAGTGTATATTATTATATTACCTGCCATGGGCATAGCCTCAGAAGTAATGTCGGTAAATGCCCGTAAGCCAATATTTGGTTATATGGCAATGGTGGCATCATTGTTTGCTATTACCATCCTTGCATTTTTAGTATGGGCGCATCATATGTTTGTTACCGGTCTCAATCCTTTCCTCGGATCGGTGTTTGTGTTGCTAACATTGCTTATTGCTGTGCCGTCGGCCATAAAAGTATTTAACTGGCTTACCACTTTGTGGCGGGGTAACATCCGCTTTACACCGGGTATGTTATTTTCTATCGGTTTTGTGAGCATGTTTATTTCTGGTGGGTTAACAGGTATTTTCCTGGGAAACTCAGCCCTGGATATTCACTTGCATGATACTTATTTTATTATAGCGCATTTCCATATTGTAATGGGGGTAGCAGGTATGTTTGGAATGTTTGCGGGTATATATCATTGGTACCCGAAAATGTTTGGTACTTATTTAAATACCACCCTGGCCTACATTCATTTCTGGATCACCATTGCAGGTGCATATCTTATTTTCTGGCCAATGCACTATGAAGGACTTGCAGGTATGCCACGCCGTTATTATGATTTTGCCAACTGGGAATCTTTTAAAATGTTTGGTGGCCTCAATGAATTTATAAGTGTGGTAGCCATGATCGTTTTTACGGCACAGTTACTTTTTGTAGTCAATTTCTTTTACAGCATCTGGAAAGGAAGAAAAGTAACTACCTTAAATCCCTGGGAAGCAAATACCCTGGAGTGGACTACACCTATCCGCCCCGGCCATGGCAATTGGGTTGGAGAAATACCGGAAGTACACCGCTGGCCTTACGATTATGCAAAAGAAGGAAAAGACGGAACAGATTTTATACCACAGAATGTACCGGTAGGGGAAGATGAGACTAAACATTAATTGACAATTTGATAATTTATAATTTGGAGAGTTCAATTGTCTGGATAGTGCAGAAAATGACATTGTGAAACTGACTATTAACCTTTGACCATTGACTTTTAGAAATGCAGGAGAATAAAACCATATCCAATTCAACATCGTTTGCATTGGCCAGTAAAGTGAAAGATTATTTTTTGTTGATCAAGTTCACACTGAGTTTTATGGTGGTGTTCAGTACCGTAGTAAGTTACCTGCTGGCACCAAATATAAAATTTGACTTACTACAAGTTCTTTTACTTTTTGCAGGGGGCATGTTAGTTACCGGCTCGGCAAATGCTATAAACCAGGTATTGGAAAAAGACACAGACGCCATGATGAAGCGTACTGCAAAAAGGCCAATAGCCAGCGGCAGAATGAGTGTATCAGAAGGATGGGTATTTGTAATCATTTCCGGCGTGTTGGGTTGCTATATTATGTACACGTTTAGTATAGAAGCCATGTTGCTGAGTTTACTGAGTTTAATTTTATATGGCTTTGTTTATACGCCATTAAAAAAAGTAAATTCAATAGCTGTATTGATGGGTGCTGTGCCGGGTGCTTTACCTTGCCTTATAGGATGGGTGGCAAGTTTTAGTAATGGGCAAACCAATAATTGGACGGGCGGCTGGATATTATTCGGGATACAGTTCCTGTGGCAGTTTCCCCATTTTTGGGCTATTGCTTGGGTGGCCCACAAAGATTATAGTGCTGCCGGATTTAAATTGTTGCCGAGCGATAAAGGGCCAACGAAATTTACCGCATTGCAGGGGATAATTTATAGTGCAATGATGATACCGGTTGGGCTGTTACCATTCGCTTACCACATGAGTGGCATGGTAAGTATGTGGATTGTGTTGTTTTGTAATTTATATATGGTATATGTGAGTGTAATGTTGTTTAGAAAAATGGATATACCTGCAGCAAGAAAAGTAATGTTCAGTTCTTATTTTTATTTGATGATCGTATTTTTAAGCCTGTTATTTAATAAAGTCGGATAGACTTTTTAGGCTTCGAATAGATTGCTGAATAGGAAACAAAAAGTACAAGAGGGCGATGCAAGAATGATGACTGTAAGTATGAAGCCTGGACAAAAAATATTATAAAAAATAAATAAATTCCCTTTAGGGGCAGGGGTATGAATACAGTGATGATAGATAACAGGAGAAATAAAATACATCCGCACAAGTTTACTTTGTGGGTAGGCATAGGAAGTATACTGATGATGTTTGCAGGCCTTACGAGTGCTTACATAGTAAAGCGCAACATGGCAAACTGGGTAACTTTTGATTTGCCCGTGGCATTCTGGTACAGCACAGCAGTAATAATAGCCAGTAGCTTTACCTTGTGGACGGCTTTAAAAGCATTTAAAGAAAGGGCGATGACTAAGTATAGAGGTTTAATGGCTGCCACTTTATTTTTAGGAGTTCTTTTTTTGGTTTTACAGGTACTGGGGTTTATGCAACTTTGGCAAAACGGCATTACGCTGCAGGCAAATGTTTCTTATTCTTTTTTGTATGTAATAGTCGGGCTTCATGCAGCACATGTAATAGGTGGTATAATTGCACTTATTATTATGTCTCTTAAAGCGTTTAGTACCAAAATAAGGAGTTACAGTATGATACCGGTAGAATTGATAAGCACTTACTGGCATTTTGTAGATATCCTTTGGCTATATTTATTAGTGTTTTTATTGATGATAAG